>DATBTN010000045.1 GCA_036559195.1 Candidatus Baltobacteraceae bacterium | reverse complement strand
ATCTCGCTTTCGTGCGTTAACGCGCCGAGTGCGTCGCCGGCTCGCGCGGCGTCGACGTCGGCGGCGGCGGCGTTGCGCAGGACCGATGCGATCCGCGCGTAGCCGTATTGCACGTAAAAAACGGGATTGTCGTTGCTTTGTTCTTTAGCGAGCGCCAGATCGAACGTGAGCGGCGACTCGGGTGCGAGCATGACGAAGAAGAAGCGGGCGGCATCTACGCCGACTTCATCGATGATGTCGTCGAGCGTGACGATATTTCCGGAGCGCTTCGACATCGAAACCGTCTCGGCGCCGCGTACCAGCGTGATCTGCTGCGCGATCATCACTTCGAGGTGGCCCTTGTAGCCGAGCGCCTCGGCCAACCCGTGCAGGCGGCCGATGTACCCGTGATGGTCGGGGCCCAAAATGTCGATCACGCGATCGGCTCGCTGCAATTTCTCGAGATGATACGCAACGTCGGCCGTTAGATACGTCGGTCGGCCGTCACGTCGCACGAGCACGCGATCCTTGTCGTCGCCGAACTCGGTCGCTTTGAAGAAGACCGCGCCGTCCTGCTCGTACGTCAGGCCGCGATCGACCAGGAACTGCAATCCTGCCCGCACTTTGCCCGAATCGTGCAGTTCTTTCTCGCTCTGCCAGCGATCGTAGCGAATGCCGAAGCGTTCGACGGTCCGCTGCTGGGCCGCCACGAGCGTGTCGCGACCGCGTAGCGCGAATGACGCGAGCCACTCGCTCTCGTCGGCCGCGAGCCAGCGATCGCCGTCACGATCGCGAATCTCTTGCGCGATCGGCGCGAGGTAGTCGCCGGGGTACCCGTCCTCCGGGAACGGGAAAGCCGGTTCGAAGAGCTGGCGGTAGCGAGCGTAAAGCGAACGCCCGAGCCTGTCGAGCTGACCGCCGGCGTCGTTGATGATCCACTCCACGTAGACGTCGTAGCCGCAAAATCGCAGCGCGTCGGCGAGCGTCTCGCCGAGCGAGCACGTGCGGCCCTGAACCACAACGAGCGGCCCGGTGGGATTGGCGCTGCCGAACTCGAGCGAGATCCGCTTGCCGTTGCGCGGCGACTCGCCGAAACGGTCGCCGGCGCGCAAAACGTCGCCGACGACGTCTTGCCACAGACTCGGCGCCAGGCGCACGTTGATGAAGCCGGCGGTCGGAACGATCTCGCTGAAGAGTTCGCGCAACTGCGGATGCGCGGCATCGAGCGCCGCCACGAGAGCCGTCGCAACGTCTTGCGGCGAGCGCCGCGCGACTTTTGCAAGGCGCAGCGCGGCGTTGGTCGCGAAGTCGCCGAATTCCGGCCGGCGGGGTGCCTCGAACTCGACGGGCGCGGCCGGCGCCTCGGGAAAGAGCCGCACGATCGCATCGCTCAAAGCCGCAGCGAAGCGCGCGAGCGCCGCTTGCGGCCGGTCCGGCTCGCGTTTAGTGGTGGTAGGGTTCATTGCGCGCGATCTTCGCCGCGCGATAGAGCTGTTCCAGCACGATCATGCGCGCCCACTCGTGCAAGAAGGTCAGCTCCGAGAGCGACCAGAGAAATTCGGCGCGCTGCCGCAGACTTTTGTCTGCACCGTAGGTGCCTGCGATCGCGAACGTGAGCCGGTTGACGCCGCTGTTCCCAATCGTTTCGAGCCGCGCGCTTAACGCCGCGCTTGCGAGCTGGATGCCGGTGCGATCGAGCAGCCAGAGGCGATCGTCGGGGCGCAGCAGTTTGCGGATGCGCTCGCTCTCCTCGCGCGTAGCCGCATCCGCGTCGGAGCCGTCGGCCGCACGCACCTCGACCTCTTCGTACGGGTAGTACGGCGTCAGGCGCTTGCGAAAGTCGGCGCACGCCGCAGCGACGTAGGGTTCGCGCAGTTTACCGACCGCGATGAGGCGCAATTGCATGGCCGCACGGCCTTCGCGAGTGCAACGCCGGCGCCCCCGCGCGGGGTTAGAAGTTTTCGAATGGCTCAGCAGATCGAACTCTTCGCGCCTGGCCCGCGCGCGCTCGCCGACGACGCGCGCGGCTCGATCGCCTACGAGCCGGGCGTCTTCGGCGCCGCCGAAAGCGAGCGCTATTTGGCCGAGATTCTCGCCGGCGCGCCCTGGACGCACGAAACGATGTGGATGTACGACAAGACGGTCGACGTGCCGCGACTGGTCGCGCGCGTTCGGCTCGACGAGCCGATGCTGCCGGCGCTTGCCGAAATCAAAGCGCGCGTGGAAGAGCGGCTCGGCCGGCGATTTACGGGCCTCGGGCTCAACTACTATCGCGACGGCAGCGACAGCGTCGCCTGGCACAACGATCGCAATGAGGATCTGATCGACTTGCCGACGATTGCGCTCGTGAGCTTGGGCGCGACCCGGCAGATGCTCGTGCGGCCGAAATCGCCGCCGCGCAAGACGATCGCGTGCGACTTGGAGCCCGGCAGCCTGTTCGTGATGAGCGGCCGCGCGCAAGAGTTCTGGGAGCATTGCATTCCGAAAACGAGCCGCCCGACGGCGGCCCGCATCAGCATCGCCCTACGGCAGCGTCGCGTCGGCTAGCGCGGGCTTGAGCGCGTAGCGCGTGCCGTCGCGGCGCTCCACCAATCCGTCGAGTTCGAGCATGGCCAGCGCCGCCAGCACGCGCGCGGCCTGCGGCTCGATCCGATTGACGAGTTCGTCGATCGCGCGCTCGCCGGCGCGCAGCTCGCGCACGATCGCTCGCTCGAGCGGGTCGTTGCGCTCCGCCGCGCGCGCGCGTTTGCGGGTGACGCGCGCGTTCGGCGGCGCGGCGATTCCGAGCTCGGCCAGCACGTCGGCGGCGTCGCGTACGAGCGTCGCGCCGTCGCGGATGAGTGCGTGACAGCCGGCGACCTGCGGCCGGTCCACATCGCCCGGCACGGCCAGCACCGGAACGTGTCCGGCCGCCCAACTCGCCGTGTTGAGCGCTCCGCTGCGAGCCGGCGCTTCGATTACGAGAACCGCGTCGGCGAGCGAGGCCACCACGCCGTTGCGCTGCAAGAATTGGTGCGGGATGGTCGGATGCTCGGGCGGGAACGGCGAGAGCACCGCGCCGCCGGCGCCGAGCATGCGCTCGGCGAGTTGGCGGTTGCGGCGAGGGAAGAAGCGGGCGTGCCCGCCGCCTAAAACGCCGACCGTCGGCGCCCCGGCGGCCAGGGCGCCCTCGTGCGCCGCCGCATCTATGCCCAGTGCGAGGCCCGAGAGGATGCAGCAGCCTGCCCGCCCGAGCTCCAGGGCGAAAAGGTGGGCTAGCCCGCGCCCATACGCCGCCGCGGCCCGCGTGCCAACCACGGCGACGGTCGGTAGCCGCAGGCCTTCGAGATCCCCCAGGCTCCACAAGCCGGGGAAGATGCCCGGCGTCGGGCGCCCGGCCCGAAGTTGCTCGAAGTGCGTGCGAGGCAGCCAAACGGGTGCTTCCATCGGCGCCCCTTCACGACGAGGGACTGCGCGCGCAAGGAGGTTCCTGCATGGTTGAGCGCCCGCCTCAGGGGGAAAGTCTCGGGCGCCTGGGAATACAGCGCCCCAATTTCCAGAGAGAATTCGGAGGATTCAACCGTGGCAGCTGAAGCGTACTGTGTGAAATGCAAGACCAAGCGTCCGATCAAAGATGCCGTGCAGATCACGATGAAAAATGGCCGTCCCGCAACCGAGGGCAAATGCCCTGAGTGCGGCACGAAGATGTTCAAAATCGGCGCCTCTACGTAGAGGATTCGGCCTTCGGCCGAATCCGTCGCGTTCGGCCTGCGGGCCGAGCCGCGTGCTCGTTCGAAACGAGGCGCGATCGAGGTTTTGCGTTAGTTGGCGCCGGCCACCGAAGGGTGCGTCCGGCGTTTTCTTTTACACGGCTAGGTCTAGTAGCTTATAATGGGTGGACCCACAAGATGTGGGGCGTCCAATGAGGGCCAGCTAACTGAACTGTCCGACCTGCCGCAAGAGTGAGACGCGCGTCGTCGATTCGCGCGATGACGAGAACGTCGTCCGCCGGCGCCGCGAATGCCTCGACCCGCGCTGCAAGCACCGCTTTACCACCTACGAGCGGATGGAAGCGCCGCGTCTCTTCGTCGTGAAAAAAGACGGGCGTCGCGAGCAATACAACCGCGAGAAGATTCTTTCGGGCTTGCGCCGGTCGTGTGAGAAACGCCCGGTCTCCGAGAGCCAGATGGAGGCGGTCGCGGCCGATCTCGAGCGCGATCTCTTCGCGCGCGGCGAGAGCGAAGTGCCCTCGACGCTGGTGGGCGAGAAGCTGATGGAAGCGCTCAAGGGCCTCGACAAGGTCGCGTACATTCGGTTCGCAAGCGTCTATCGGCAGTTTCGCGATGTGGAGAGCTTCCAAGAAGAGTTGGCTACGCTGCTTGCAAAATGAGCCTGGTGACACAAGCTCCGATTGCGGTAGCGCTCAAACGCTTGCCTGAGGGCGACGGCCTCCCGCTCCCGACCTACATGACCGCGCAAGCCGCCGGCGCCGATCTCTGCGCCGCCGTCGCGGACGATTTAACGCTGCTGCCCGGCGGGCGCGCGATGATTCCGACCGGCTTTGCAATCGCATTGCCGCACGGCTACGAGGCGCAGATACGCCCGCGCAGCGGCCTCGCGTTGCGCAACGGCGTGACGTGCCTGAATACACCGGGGACGATCGATGCGGATTATCGCGGACCCGTAAACGTCATTCTCGCGAACCTCGGCACGGAGCCGTTCGTCGTGCGCCGCGGCGACCGCATCGCGCAACTGGTCGTCGCTCCGGTTTCGCACGCGCATTTTAGCGTGGTCGCCGAACTGCCCGAAACGAGCCGCGCGGACGGCGGCTTCGGAAGTACTGGCGTCGCATGAACGTCTACATCGTGGGCAAGGGCGCCGTTGGCACCTACCTCGGCGACTTGCTTGAATCCATCGACGTGAAGGTGACCTACGCGCCGCGCGAGTTGAACGATGTGACGCC
Organism: Candidatus Baltobacteraceae bacterium; assembly: GCA_036559195.1. Taxonomy (NCBI): domain Bacteria; kingdom Bacillati; phylum Vulcanimicrobiota; class Vulcanimicrobiia; order Vulcanimicrobiales; family Vulcanimicrobiaceae; species Vulcanimicrobiaceae bacterium. The sequence continues at coordinate 62,992 of DATBTN010000045.1, read as the reverse complement.
GGTAGACGCCGACGTCGCAATCGTGGCCGTAAAAGCCTACGATACCGACGGCGCGATCGAAACGCTGCGCAAGGCGATTCCGTATCCGGAGAAGTGCGTCTTCGTGAGCCCGCAAAACGGCGTCGGGAACGAAGAAAAACTCGGACTCGCCTTCGGCGTCGACAACGTGGTGGCGTGCGCGCTGACGGTGCCCGTCGATCGCGACCGCGACGGCATGAGTCACGCCACCAAAGAAGGCGGAATCGCGTTTGCGCCGATGGGGCGCTCCGCCTACAACTGGCTGGTCGCGACGTTCCAAAGCACCGGAATCAACGTCAAGGTCGTGGAGGATTGGCGCGCGCTGAAATGGTCGAAGCTCGCGCTCAACGTCGTGGCCAACGCGAGTTGCGCCATCCTCAACGTTCTGCCGAACCGGCTGGTGCATTTCGATCACGTCTTCACGCTCGAGATTCGCGCCATTCGCGAAGTGCGCGCGGTGATGGCCAAACTCTCGATCGCGCCGATCGATCTTCCGCGGTATCCGCTGCGCGTGCTGCAGGGCATCGCCACGCTGCCCAGTCCCATCGCGCGCACGCTGCTCGCCAGCCGCATCGCGGGGGCGCGCGGCACGAAGCCGCCCTCGCTGCTGCTCGACCTGCGCGCCGGCAAGGCGCAAACCGAGGTGGACGTGCTCAACGGTGCGGTGGCGGCAGCCGGTCGCGAAGCCGGCGTTCCGACGCCGGTCAACGCGGTCTACGCGCGCGTACTCGACGATATCGCGCACATGCCACAATTGTGGGCGAAATATCGCGAGCAGCCTGATACGCTCGACACCGAGGTGCAGGCCGAGGTCAAGCGCGTACGCGCGCTCGCGAGGAGCTAAGAACCGTCATGCGTCATCCCGCCGTTCCCGAATCGCTCGAAGGCTGGTGGATTCTCCACCGCATGTTCGCTTTCGATCGCCCCGCGTGGGACGCGCTCGCGCCGGCGCTGCGCGACGAGATCGCTCGCGAAGCCGAAGCGGCGCTGCAAACGCTCAAGGGCGACGAAAACGCCGACGTGAGTTGCGCGCAGCTGATCGGGCACAAAGCCGATCTCATGCTCACGCATTACAGCAAGACCTTCGAGGGTCTCGCCGCCGCGCAAACGACCGTCGATAAGCTGCGCATCGCCGCATTTCTCGCGCCGGCTACGTCGTACGTGTCGGTGCTCGAACTCGGGCTCTACGAAGCGACCGGAAAGATTCACGAGACGCTGCGCGAGCGCGCACTCAAACCGTTTTCGCCCGAATGGAACGGCGCGTTCGACGAACTGCTCGCGGAGCAGGAGCGCAATCCGCGTAACGCCGGGCGGCTCTGGGCGCCCGTGCCGCAGCGTCGCTACGTCTGCTTCTATCCGATGGACAAGAAGCGCGGCGAAGACGTGAACTGGTACATGCTGCCGTTCGAACAGCGGGCGGCGTTGATGCTCGAACACGGAAAGATCGGCCGCTCGTTTCACGGGCTCGTCACCCAGGTGATCTCCGGCTCGATCGGCTTCGACGATTACGAGTGGGGCGTGGATCTTTATGCCGACGATCCGCTGACGTTCAAGCGTTTGATCTACGAAATGCGCTTCGACGAGGCGAGCGCCAAGTACGCGGCCTTCGGCGAGTTCTATACGGGCGTGCAGTTCTCGCTCGATCAATTAGCCACGTATCTCGATGGGAGCGCCGTCCCGGCGCTGCACGTACCGACGCCGGCGTGAGTTTCACGATCCGCGAGGCCGACGAAGAAGATATTCCGTTCATCGTCGAGCTTTTCGCGATGCCGCACGCCGCGGCGGTGCTCAACGCACCGGGTGCCGAGATGGTGGAAGCCGCGCTCGACGACCCGAACAACGAGAGCTACATCATCGAGGACGACGGCGAACCGGCGGGCCATTTCTTGCTCAAGAATTACGAATGGCTGGTTGAGTTCAGCATTCTGATCGCGCGCGAACCCCGCCGCGGTTTGGGGCGGTTCGCACTCGATTGGGGATTGCGCCACGCCTTCGACGAACTGCGGGCGCACCGCATTTTCGCCGAGGTGCGTGCGAGCAACGCCGTGACGCGCGCGCTGCTCGAACGTCTGGGGTTCGAGTGCGAGGGACGCTATCGCGACGGGTTCCGCGATCAAACGAGCGGCACGTACGAAGATCTGCTGCCGTATGGTATGCTCGAAAGATCGAACACGCAACGGTTACGTTCCTAGCCGACCTCACGATCGCGCTCGTTGCGGCGAGCGTTCTGGGCGCGCTCGCGCGCGCCGCCCGCATCACGCCGATTCTCGGATATCTGGTCGCCGGTATCGCAATCGGTCCGTTCGTGCACGGTGCGCGCACGAGCGGCGGATCGCTCGGCGGATTGAGCGAGCTCGGCCTGATCCTCTTGCTCTTCAGTCTGGGGCTAGGGTTTTCGGCGCGCGAGCTGCGCGCGGTCGGGGTGGTGCCGATGATCGGCAACCTCGTGTTGATGTTCCTCTTCGGCGTCGTAACCTGGCGTCTGGGCGTGACGTTCGGACTGGTTCATCCGATCACGCTGGCACTCGCGTTCACGCTCTCGAGTACGGCGATCGGCGTGGCGCTCTTACAGATCTTCGGCTTGCTCGACAAACGCCCCGGACACGCGGCGATCGCGTTGCTCGTCGCACAGGATCTAGTCGCCATCGCGCTGCTCGTGATCACAACGGAACCCGCGCAAGGCCTCACGCCGCTGGGGGTTCTGATACCGTTGCTCAAAGCGGCGCTCTTCGTCGTCGTGGCGCTGGTGTTGGGCGCGACGGTGCTGCATCGAATCGTCGTCGCGTTTTTACGCCGTGCACCGGCCGACGCGCTGATCGCTTTTTCCACCGCGGTTGCGCTGGTCGCCGCCTGGATCGGGCATCTCGCAGGGCTCTCGTTTGAATTTGGAGCGTTCGTTGCCGGTGCGGTGACCTCGGAGGCCGCGGGGAGCCGGATGGTGCAGTCGATCGTCGCCCCGTTTCGCGAACTTTTTGTTATGTTGTTCTTCGTTTCGATTGGCATGCTCGTGGACGTAACCTCGATGCTCGCCCACTGGCCGCTCGTTCTCGCGATCGGCGGCGTGCTCGCGCTCGTGCGCTTCGCCGGATGGTTTGGGTTGAGCCGGCTGGTTGGCCAGCCGCGCGGTACGGCGCTCGCGCTCGGTATCGCACTCGTCCCGCTCGGTGAATTCAACGTGGTGCTCGCGAACGATAGCTACCTCGCGAAGCGTTTAGACGCAACCGAACTCGGCACCGCAATCGGTGCCACGATGCTTTCGATCGTCGTGGCCGCGATCGCCACGCGCATCGTCGCGCCGCGCCGGCGATCGATGGATGCGGCTTCGAGTACGCCGGTAACGCCGTTTGCGACGGAGCCGGCCGTGCTGATCGTGGGATACGGGCGCGTCGGCCGAACGGCCGCGGCGGTGTGCAGGCGCGCCGGCATCGCGTTTGGGGTGATCGAACTCGACGTGGATCTCGTGCATCTCGCGCAGCGCGAAGGCGCCGACGCGCAATACGGTGACGGAGCCGATCCGCGCGTCGTGGAGCGCGCGATCGCGGCGTCGACCAAGATCGTGCTGACGACGATTCCCGATACGGCAGCAAACCTCGCCATGGTCAAGCGCCTAACCCACCAAACCGGCGTGCGCATCATCTCGCGCGCCTCCCGCGTACGCGACATTCGCACGCTGCGGGCCGCCGGAGCGAGCGACGCAATGGTACCCGAAGCCGAAGGCGCATTCGGCATCGCCGAAGCACTCTTAAGCGAACTAGGCATCGAGCGCAACCGAATCGACGAGTTAGTAAGCGCCCAACGCGCAACGATCGCAAGGTAGCCGCCCCGACGCTTTGCCACGACAACGCGCAACAATGAGACGAGAAAACGTTACCGTTGACAACGGTTACGATGAGGCGAGAACGTACTTGTCATGATGACAATGGGGCGAGAGAACGCACCTTGTCATGCTGAGCCTGTCGAAGCATGAGTTGGCGGCACGCGCGTCCTTCGACAAGCTCAGGATGACAAACGGTTACGATGAGGCGAGAACGTACTTGTCATGATGACAGTGGGTCGAGAGAAGGTTACCTTGTCATGCTGAGCCTGTCGAAGCACGAGTTGGCGGCACGCGTGTCCTTCGACAAGCTCAGGATGACAAACGGTTACGATGAGGCGAGAACGTACTTGTCATGACGACTATGGGGCGAGAGAACGCACCTTGTCATGCTGAGCCTGTCGAAGCACGAGTTGGCGGCACGCGCGTCCTTCGACAAGCTCAGGATGACAATGAGGCGAGAGGAGTACTTGTCATGCTGAGCCTGTCGAAGCACGGGCGAGCGGCACGCGCACGAGTGGGGCGGCACGCGCTGCGTCTCAGGTGGCGTTTGTTTTGCGCTTGTGCAGGGTGATGGTGTTGCCTTCGGTGTCGGTGATCATCGCCATGGAGCAGACGGGGGTTTCGTGTTCCATTTGCACTGGTATTCCGCGAGCCTTGACGGCGTCAACGGCGGCGCCGAGATCGTCGACTGCGAAGAGAATGCCGTTGCTCGGCTGGAACGGCATCACGGCGGCGCCCCCGCCCCATAGTCCGAACGTGGTTCCATCGGGAAGCTCGTATTCCGCTCCGCGATCGCCGGGATAAACCATCACCGGTTCGAGGCCGAGCACGTCGCGATAGAAGGCGATCGCGCGGGGCGCATCCTTGACCATATAGCCGCTCAAATCCATGCCTGTGATTTTGACGGGATGTTCGCTCATAGATGGCGGGATTCACGCCGCTGTCGGCGCCTCCTTGCGGGGCGCACGATGGGTGAGAAAATACCTATCGTACCTGCGTCCAAAGATATGCTCGCCGAACGATTGCAGTCGGTATACTAAGTGCCTACGAATTTCCGTAGGCACTTGGAGGCCCCGTATGCATATTCTTCGCACGGCAGCGGCTTTCGCGTTCGCTCTCGTCGCAGCGACCGCCGTTGCTATCGCCCAAACGCCGACCGTTGAAAGCACCCCCGTTCCGCTTCCGGCGAAGCCGGACTTTTCGACAATGCAATTTCTTTCGGGAACATGGGACTGCAGCGTATTGAGCTCGCGGCGGCCTGGCCCATATACGACGACATCTACCGCGGCGATGTCACCCGACGGCCACTGGCTGGTCACTCGCACGACCGTTCACAAAGCATCGTGGATACCGCAAGAGTTCGTCGGGCAGGATAGCATGACGTACGACGCGTCGACGGCGCGCTGGGTAGATTTGAGCACCGACGAGACGGGCGGCTACGATATGAGCACGTCGCCGGGCTGGCAAGGCAATTCGATCGTGTGGACAGACATGGCGTACCCCAAAACCAATAATACGGCCATGAACAATCCAACAACGCTGACCAAAGTAAGCGATTCGAAAACCGAATCGATGTCGACCTTCACGGAACCGTCGGGGCGCCTCGTAAACGTTAAGACAACCTGCGCGAAAGCGAGCTAAGCTCTAGAGCGAGGTGGACATAACGCCCGAGGACGATCGCACGAACGTTTGCGGAGTCATGTAGCGGAAGATCGTGCCTCGGGCGTTTGCGAGCGGACGGCGCACGCGGATTAGCCGCGTCGGTCGTCGCCATCCTAAATAGTTCCAACGCCAAAAGAAAGAGGTTAACTTCTGAGGAGGCGTTGACCGAAGGTAAGATGAGCGCACCCTCACTCAGGACCGGATGGAGATCGCTCGTTTTGAACCAACACGAGGAGCTCATTGAAGCTCGCGACCAAATCGTCAACGACTACGGCGCATTAGTTCCGGTGCGCGAAATCACCAGTAACGTAAGCGCCTTTCCCGGTGGCTCGGGCTTTCTCGATGGTAAGCCAGGTGAACGCAAAGTTATGTTCGTCTTGCACAACTACGATGGCAGCGACGATCTAAACAAACCGGAAAACTATAAGAGCGCCTTTTGGTTGACTCTCTACACCTACATCGACGGCGCAGGTATCCCACGCGATGAAGCATTTGTGACCAACGTTTACATGGGGGCAAGGCCGGGCAAGGCGAACGGAGAGATGGCTAGCTTCGGCGGTGAGAACTTCACCGCGCAGTGCATGGAGTTCTTCGACAAGCAAGTCTCAATTATCAATCCATCGCTTGTGATAATGTGCGGCAACTTTGCAAACGTCGCATTGGCCAGCTGGCACGGCAGGCCCAAAGTGCTCGTCGCTCACCCGTCCTCTAATCGCGATGCGAACAAGCGAATTGAGCGTGCCGCGCCATGGATGACCGCAATTAGAAGTGCGCTGGCCGAAACGCATTCGGCCACAGTTATCGCCCCGGCAAAGGCGTCGACGAGCTAGCGCAGGGCAAAACCGCACCGTGCATGGCTCACGCCGCGCGGCCATCGAGACGTTCGAGGCTGCGGTATTGGATCGCTTCGGCGACGTGTTCGGTGCGAATCGAATCGCTCGAAGCGAGGTCGGCGATCGTTCGGGCGGCTCGTGCGATGCGGTCGAGTGCCCGCGCGGAGAACTGCCGCTTCGCCCTTGCGTGTGCGAGCAGCCGCATCGCTTCGTCATCGAGTTGGCAGAGCCGGCGCACGGCGTTGGCCGGGATCTCCGCGTTGCAGGAAATCGCGGTCGAACCGAAGCGGTCGGTTTGGCGGGCGCGGGCGGCGATGCACCATGTCGTCGAACGCAACGCGTGCGACATCCACTTGCAAATCGATGCGATCGAGCAGCGGGCCGGAGAGTTTCGCCACGTACTTTGCAACCGCAGGTTCGTCTCACGGACCGCTGCCGCGATAACCGGACGGGCAGGGGGTTCAGCGCCGCCACCAGCATGAAGCTTGACGGGTCATATGGAAGTAACTGCGTCACGAGCTTCCCATCGTATCCGGGTTACGTGGCAGCGACCGCGAACGCAATTGGCACAGGTGCGACATACAATTTAGCCCTCACGTTAGCGCATTAATTATTGCATTATTCGCGGGTTCGGCGCCGCTGGCTTCGCCTACGCCGGCAACGCGGCCGACAGCGACGGCTGGTCCCTGTGTAATTGCGCCACTTCCTCCGCCTGGCACACGGTGCCACTCGGCCCGCGATATTTTGGGAGCCGGATACGAGATTCACGGCCGCGCGTTATATTCCGATTACCGCAGGCCACCGGGAGCGCAAATTACTCAAGTCACGGGCTATCTCAAAAATTACATTGTTTTGACCGAAAAGACCAACGATTTTCCAGCCGCTACCGCCGAATTTGTTCCAAAGGATCAATCCGCCGATGCCGGCATTTTGCTCCTGGCTTACCCCCTACTCTTGGACGGCGAGCCCTATTTTTGTCCTCGAAATCTAGCAAGCTCCTTCGAACGGCGTTTTAAGGTTTGCGACTCGCTGCCCCCTTCATTTCTCGGCCCGAGCCATCTAGTGCGCATAGACCTGTACCGGGTCGAATACGGTAAGAGCGGTTCGGCTCGCGCGAACGCAACGGACGTTATCGTAAGAATTGCATCGCCTTCCAACTAGAAACAGCATATTCCCGGACAGTGCGGGTGTGTCGCCTGGTTATGGCGGCGTCGATTGACGCGCAAAGGTCATGGACACGCGGCTTCACGCCCGGCAACATCGGTGATGGCAACCAAACGGCGCGGGGGGGGGTAAGCGTGGTAATGAGCCCCGGTCCAGTTTCGTGGACCAACTTGCTACCTGATTTCCTAGCATAGTTCTGGGCGCGAAATTTAGCCGTTCCGTGATTACTATGGCGACGCACATACATTGCGGATTGCATCAATCGTCTACGCCGCGCGGCCATCGAGACGTTCGAGGCTGCGGTATTGGATCGCTTCGGCGACGTGTTCGGTACGAATTGCGTCGCTGGCGGCGAGGTCGGCGATCGTTCGGGCGGCTCGTGCGATGCGGTCGAGTGCCCGCGCGGAGAACTGCCGCTTCGCGCTTGCGTGTGCGAGCAGCCGCATCGCTTCGTCATCGAGTTGGCAGAGCCGACGCACAGCGTTGGCCGGGATCTCCGCGTTGCACGAGATCGCGGTCGAACCGAAGCGGTGGGTTTGGCGGGCGCGGGCGGCGATAACTCGTTCGCGAATCGTTCGGGAGCGCTCTGCATGCTCGTTGCGCACCATGTCGTCGAACGCAACGCGCGCGACATCCACCTGCAGATCGATGCGATCGAGCAGCGGGCCGGAAAGCTTTGCCACGTACTTTGCAACCGCGGCATCGTCGCAGCGGCAGTTGCCGGTACGCGTGCCCCGATAACCGCACGGGCATGGATTCATCGACGCCACTAGCATGAAGCTTGACGGGTACGTGAACGTGCCGGCGGCACGCGCAATCGTCACCGAGCCCTCTTCGAGCGGCTGTCGCAACACTTCAATCGCGGTACGCGAGAACTCCGGAAGCTCGTCGAGAAAAAGCACGCCATGATGCGCGAGGCTGATCTCGCCGGGTTTCGCGAGACTGCCGCCGCCGACCAGAGCGGTCTGGCTAATGGTGTGGTGCGGCGATCGGAACGGCCGCGCGCGTGCGATGCCGAGTTCGCTGCCGAGCAAACCCGCCACGGAGTAAATCTTCGTAACGTCGAGCGCTTCGCCGGCCGACATCGGTGGCAGAATCGACGGCAGACGCCTTGCGAGCATCGTCTTTCCGCAGCCGGGCGGTCCTACGAAAAGCACGTTGTGTCCGCCGGCGGCCGCGATCTCGAGGGCGCGCTTTGCGCCGTGCTGCCCGCGCACGTCGGCAAAATCGCCGTGGACTAGCTCGTCGGTTGGCGAGAGATCGGGCGTAGTGGTCCGAGTTCGCCATTTCGTTCCGTTGCCGAGAACGACGGCTACGGCCGCCTGCAGCGAATCGATCGCGTAAAGTTCGATGCCGTCGATCAAGGCGGCCTCCGCGGCGTTATCCTCCGGCACGATGAGCTTGGTGAACCCGGCGTTGCGCGCCCCCAACACCATCGGCAGGATGCCGGTGATGCTGCGTAACGTGCCGTCGAGAGCGAGTTCGCCAAGTGCGGCAAAGCTCTGCAGCGCGAGTCGATCGATCTGCTCGTCGATCGCGAGCAGCGCTAACGCGATCGGCAGATCGAACGACGGCCCTTCCTTACGCACGTCGGCCGGCGAAAGATTGACGAGCAGCCGTCCCGCGGGGTAGCTGAAGCCGGAATTGAAGATCGCCGCGCGAACGCGTTCGCGCGCTTCGACGAGCGCGCGATCGGGTAATCCGATGATCGTGAGAGCCGGGGAACCGGGCGCACTGTCCGCTTCGACGCGAACGACGTAGCCTTCGATTCCGAGCATCGCGGCCGAGAATGCAAGTGAGAGCAACGCTGACCTCCCTGGCATGCTACTGCGTCCGGAACGCCCGGCGGCTAGGGGCGCTCGACAAGTTCGCGGCCATGCGGGGCGCGTGCGTGCCGGAGACCGCCTGCCGTGGGTCGCGACGGCCGGCGACCCGAACGGCGCTGCGGATAACTTCGCCCCTTCTCGGAGATGAAGTGGCAAGCGCACGTTTACGGTAAGGCATCTGCCGCGCTCGTCGAAGTTTGCGAAGCGCACCGGCTACCGCTACATGTATTTTCGAGGCGTACTTGCGCGGGTCGCCGGCGTTGTCGCTTAAGCAAATGCGGAACTGACGACGCGGCCAACCTCGGCTAGTATATCGGCGCGCGCGCCCTCCGATGCCGACGACGCCGTGTAATATGCGGTCACGAAAATCGGCGAGCGGCCGGGCGGGTAGAGAACGGCGATATCGTTGCGCGTCGCGTGCGCTCCCGAACCCGTTTTGTCGCCAACCCGCCAGTGGGCTGGAACGCCGGCGCGGATGCAATCGGTACCCGTCTTGCAGCCGATCATCCACGACTCCAATTCTCGACGCGACGACGGCGAGAGAACGCTTCCCGTCAACAGCTTCCGCAGGTTCGCGAGCATCGCGGCGGGGGTCGTCGTATCGCGTTGGTCGCCGGGGATGGCCGTGTTCAGGCCCGGTTCGTTTCGATCCAATCGCGTCAGCGAATCGCCGAGCGTTCGCGCGTACGCCGTAACGCGGTCGGGACCGCCGAGCGCACGCAGCAGCAAATTCGCAGCGGTGTTATCGCTGTACTCGACGGCCGCTCTGCAAAGAGCTTGCACGGTCATGGAACCGAGACGAACGTGGGCCCTGGTTACCGGAGCATACGCCAGCAGATCCGCATTGCCGTAGCCGACATGCCGTTCCAAGTGCTCGCCACCCGAATCGACACGCGATAACACCGCGCCAACCAGGAGCACCTTGAACGTGCTGCACATCGGAAAGCGTTCGCCCGAGCGATGCTCCACACGCGCGCCGTTCGCAGAATTCACAGCGAAAACCCCAAGCCGCCCGCCGTACCGCGCCTCCAGCTTAGTCAGCGGAGTCTTCAGAGAAATCGGCGCCACGGCAAGCGAAGCCGCACCGGAAAGAAATGCCACACGATTCATGGCGCGGATGTTCTAGAACGAGCCTTAAAAACTTGCCATAAAAACAAGCTCCACGCTTCGACAAACTCATCCTTCGACAAGCTCAGGATGACAAAGTCGCATGGCCGCATCGACAGGAACCGTGCTTCGACAAGCTCAGCATGACAAAGGCGCGTGACGCATCGACGAGCAGCGTGCTTCGACAAGCTCAGCATGACAAAGTCGTGTGCCGCATCGACGAGCTGCGTGCTTCGACAAGCTCAGCACGACAAAGTCGCGTGACGCATTAACGAGCTCCGTGCTTCGACAAGCTCAGCATGACAAAGTTGCGTGACGCATCGACGAGGTGCGTGCTTCGACAAGCTCAGCATGACAAAGTCGCGTGACGCATCGACGAGCAGCGTGCTTCGACAAGCTCAGCATGACAAAAGTCGCGTGACGCATTGACGAGCTCCGTGCTTCGACAAGCTCAGCATGACAAAGTTGCGTGACGCATCGACGCGATCTGCTCGACAAGCTCATCCTTCGACAGGCTCAGGATGACAAAGCTGCTTGGGTGGGGGGACGGGGTCGTTGTGTCGGGCCTCTGAGGGAGGAGCGGAGCCAGGATGGCGGGAGCGACGACGAAGGGAGCAGCTTTTTCGCAGGATGCGAAAAAGCGGGCGTCCCGCCGCAACGACCCCGTCCTCCCACCCAAGCCCGCGGGCTCAGCCCTTCGACAGGCTCAGGATGACAGGGGGGGAAAACTCTTCGCGGTCTTCATCTGTAGGAGCGCACGCTGCATGCATCTGACTGCTCTCGACTGGATTATCATCGTCGTCTCCGTCGGCATTATGTTCGTGCCGGCTATTCTTCTGGCGCGGCGAGCCGGGAAAAATACGACCGAGTTCTTCGCGGCCGGGCGGCAGGCGCCGTGGTGGCTGATCGGCATCTCGCTCGTCGCGACGACGTTCTCTACCGACACGCCGAATCTCGTGACGAACTTCGTGCGAACCGGCGGCGTCGCGTCGAACTGGCAGTGGTGGGCGTTTTTGCTCACCGGCATGGCGACGGTCTTTTTTTATGCGCGGCTGTGGCGGCGAAGCGGCGTGCTCACCGATCTCGAATTTTACGAACAACGCTACTCGGGAAAGACGGCCACGCTCGTGCGCGGATTTCGCGCCGTCTACCTCGGCTTGTTCTTTAACTGCGTGATCATCGCGAGCGTCAGCCTCGCTGCGGTGAAGATTTCCAACGTGCTCTTTGGCGTCAACGAAGTGACGACGTTGCTCGTGGCCGCGCTCTTTCCGGTAATCTTCGCCTCAATGTCGGGCCTATGGGGCGTCATGGTAACCGACACGATCCAGTTCTTCATCACGATCTTCAGCGCGTTCGCGGCGGCGTTCTTCGCCGTGCGCGCGCCGGGCGTCGGCGGCCTGCACGGGCTCTTCGCGAAAATGATGCACACCAACGTTCCGCACACGCACACCAACGTGCTCGGCGTGCTGCCGAACTTCAACGATTGGCCGACGGCCGTCGCGGTCTTCATCATTCCGCTCACGGTGCAGTGGTGGTCGGTCTGGTATCCCGGCTCCGAGCCGGGCGGCGGCAGTTACGTCGCGCAGCGCATGCTCTCGGCGAAGACGGAGCGCGATTCGGTCTTCGGAACGCTCTTCTTTTCGGCCATGCATTACGCGTTGCGGCCGTGGCCGTGGGTCGTGGTGGCGCTCGCGTCGATGATCGTGTTTCCCACGCTCGGCGACATTCAAGCGCGTTTTCCGTACGTGCAGCACAACCTCATCGGCGACGACATCGCGTATCCGGCGATGCTCACTTTTATGCCGGCCGGTTTCGCGGGCTTGATGGTCGCCGGGCTCTTTGCGGCCTATCGTTCTACGCTCGAAACGCATCTCAACTGGGGCACGTCGTATCTCGTGCACGACTTTTACCGCCGTTTCGTTAGTCCGGAGCGCAGCGAGAAACACTACGTGCTGATGGGACGCATCGTCACGGTGATCATCATGATCTGCGCGTTCGGGCTAACGTTTCTGCTCAACACCGCGAAGGACGCGTTCGCCCTGATGCTCTCGGTCGGTGCGGGATCGGGGCTGGTCTATCTGCTGCGCTGGTTTTGGTGGCGCATCAACGCGTGGACCGAGATCACCGCGATGGTCGTGCCGTTTATCGTTTCGTTGTTCTTCCTGATCCTCGCAAAGACGGGCCATCCGGTCGATACCTCGATCTCGCTGATCTGGACGGTCGCAATCACCACCGTCGCCTGGCTCGTCGTGACCTACGCCACGCCGCCGGTCGACCGCGCGACGCTCGTGGCCTTCTACGCCAAAGTGCGGCCGAGCGGGCCCGGCTGGCGCGCCGTTCGCGAGGAGTCGGGGCTCGCGGCATCGCCCGACAGCCTACCGAACGCGTTCCTCGCCTGGATCCTCGGTCTGGTTGCCGTCTACAGCGCGCTCTTCGGCGCCGGCGCATACGTCTACGGCCACGTCGTCCAAGGCCTGGTCTTTACGGTCGCCTTCGTCATCGCGGTCGCGTGGCTCGTTCCGCTTACGGCGCGGATGTTCGGGGCCTCGGAGGAGCCGGCCGCCTAAACGTAGTCGAAAGTTCTCCACAGGTTGCACAGCTGGGACGCTTGCTCTTGTGGAGAACGAAGGCGCGGGCGAGCGCCATAGGTAACCTGGAGCCCATGCTTTTTGGAGGAGATGCACTCTTGAAGACCCCCCGTCCGCTCATCGCGGCCGCCGCCCTGGCGGCGTTGCTGGCCGCGTGTTCCAACTCAGGATCGTCGAGTTCGTCGACCACCAGCACCACGACGACCGCGGGCTCCGGCCACGCGTCGAAGACGATCGGCGTTTCGATTCAAAACCTCGAGGCGCAGTTCTACCAGGATATGGAAGCCGGCATGAAATCCGAGGCGGCCAAATACGGTTATGCCATCACCTTCGTGGACGCCAATCGCGATAGCGCAAAACAGCAGGCGCAAGTCGAGGACTTCATCTCCAAAAAGGTCGACGCGATCGTGTTGACGCCGTACGATTCAAAAGCTATCGGCAGCGCCATCGTCGAGGCGAACAATGCGAAGATTCCGGTCTTTACGGCCGATATCGCGAATACGAGCAATCAAGGCAAAGTCATCGCGCACGTCGCCTCCGACAACGTGCAGGGCGGCGCGCAGGCCGGCAAGCTGATCTGCCAGGCCGTCAAATCGGGCAACGTGGCGATCTTGGACGAGCCCGAGGTCACGAGCGTTCAGGATCGCGTTAAAGGCTTCAAGGCTGCGCTCGCGCAGAATTGTCCGAGCGTGAAGATCGTGGCCGACGTCGATGCCGGCGGAACGCGATCGAAAGCCAATAGCGACATGGGCGACATTCTGCAGGCGCATAAGAATCTCAAAGGCGTCTTCGGCGTGAACGACGATTCGGCGCTCGGTGCCGTAACCGCCATTAAAGCCGCCGGCGCAACGGGAATCGCCGTGGTTGGATTCGATGCATCGCCCGAGGCGCGGGCGGCGATCAAGAGCGGCGACATGTACGGCGATGCGATCCAGCATCCCGATCAAATCGGCGCCAAGACGATCGACGCGATTCACGCCTACTTTACGGGTGCGAAAGTGCCGGTGACGACCGGTATTCCGGTCGGGACCTACACCAAAGCCAACGCTCAGTAGACGACCCTGAGCACCCCGCTACTCGAGATGCGCGACATCGGGAAATCGTTTCCCGGTGTGCGCGCATTGGACGGCGTCACGCTCGATCTCTACGCCGGCGAGGTGCTCGCGCTCGTCGGTGAAAACGGCGCCGGCAAATCGACGCTGATGAAGATTCTCGCCGGCGCGCAGCCCGCCGACCGCGGGCAGATTCTCATCGACGGCGCCGAGGTGACCATCGACTCGCCGCGTACGGCCGAGCGGCTCGGCGTTGGGATGATCTATCAGGAATTCAATCTCGTGCCGGCGCTCGATGCGATCGATAACATCGTCCTCGGCGACGAACCGCTGCGCGGCATTCTGCTCGACGAACGCGCCGCGCGCGAGCGTGCGGCTGCGGTGTTCGCCGAACTCGGCATCACGCTGCCGCTCAACGTGGAAACGGCGCGGCTTGCCGTCGCGCAGCAGCAGATGATCGAGATCGCAAAAGTTCTGGCGAAAAAAGCCCGCATCATCGTGATGGACGAGCCGAGCGCCGCGCTGACCGATCGCGAGATCGACGCGCTCTTCGCCGTGATCGCCAAGCTCAAAGCGCGCGGTGCCGGCATCATCTACATCTCGCATCGTATGGAAGAGCTGCCCAAAATCTCCGATCGGGTGACGGTTTTGCGCGACGGTAAGGCGATCGAGACGCGCGCGACCAAGGATTTTCCGCCCGACGAGATCGTGCGCGCGATGGTCGGGCGTTCGGTGGAGAATCACTTTCCCGACCTGCCGGCGGTCGCGCCCGACGCGCCGGTCGCGCTCTCGGTCAAACATCTCACGCGCGACCCGGCGATCCACGACATCTCCTTCGACGTGCGGCGCGGCGAGATCGTGGGACTTGCGGGGTTGGTGGGCGCCGGCCGAACGGAGATCTGCCGGGCGATTGCGGGCGCCGATATGCCGCAGAGCGGCGAGATCGACGTGCGCGGTTCGCGCGTGAAGATTCTCGCACCGAGCGATTCGATTCGCGCGGGCATCGCGTTCATTACCGAAGATCGAAAAGGTCAGGGGCTGGTACTCGGGATGAGCGTGGGCGAGAACATCACGCTCGCCCATCTCGCGCAGTTCGTCAATCGCGAGCATCTGCTCGATGCCAAGAAAGAAGAAGATGCCGCCGCCCAGTACATCGCCGAACTGCGGATTCGCACGCCGAACTCGCGGCAGATCGCGCGCAATCTTTCGGGCGGCAATCAACAGAAGGTCGTGCTCGCGAAGTGGCTGATCGGCGGCGCTAACGTCTTTCTCTTCGACGAGCCGACGCGCGGAATCGACATCGGCGCGAAGGCCGAGATCTATACCCTCATGGTCAAATTGGCGGAGAACGGAGCCGCGATCGTTATGGTGAGCAGCGAATTGCCCGAGGTCCTGGGCATGTCCCATCGCATCCTGGTCGTGCGCGGCGGCCGAATCGTTACGGAGTTTGCGCGCGCGGATGCGACGCCGGATCGCGTCATCGCGGCCGCCACGGGGGCTGCCGCCTGATGGCCGACGCCGAGATTAAAGCACAGCTCACCCAGAGCGCGAAAGACGCAGCCGCAAAGAAGGCGCGCGCGTATTGGATGCGCGTCGCGATCGCCATCGTCGGCGTCGCAATCGTCGCGGTCATCATCAATATGGGCGCGCACGGGTCGTTTCTCGAACCGTCGAACATCGTTCGCGTCCTACGGCAGATCACGTACAACTGCATCTTGGGCGTCGGGCAGACGTTCGTCATCATCACGGCCGGGATCGACCTCTCGGTCGGATCGCTCGTTTCGCTCACCGGCGTTACGATGGCGCTCTTTGCCAACACGCTGCACATCGGCGGATTCCCGCTCATCGCGCTCACGCTACTCGTCGGTTGTATCGTGGGCGGCCTGGCCGGCTTCGTGAACGCCGTGCCGGTCGTCAAACTGAACCTTCCGCCGTTCATCACGACGCTTGCGATGATGCTGATGGCGCGCGGCCTGGCGTTTAAGATCTCGCACGGCCGGCCGATTCCGCTAAACTCGCCGGATTTCACCAATACCGGTATCGGCTATTTTCTGCACCTGCACAGCATCCTCGGCCTGCCGGGGATTCCGATTCCGATCGTCTGGATGATCGTCATCGTGATCGCGTGCTCGATCCTGTTGATGCGCACGCGCTTCGGGCGCTACGTCTTCGCCATCGGCGGCAACGAGGAAGCCGCGCGTTTGGCCGGCGTCAACGTCGCGCGCACGAAAACGCTCGTCTACGTGATCAGCGGCGTCGCCGCGGCGATCGTCGGGTTCTTATACATGGCGCTCTTTTCGTCGGGCTCGCCGCAGACCGGAAACGGTTTCGAACTGCAAGCGATCGCCGCCGTCGTCGTGGGAGGAAGCAGTCTCATGGGCGGCCGCGGCAGCATCGTCGGCACGTTTTTCGGTGCGTTCTTGATCGGCATTCTCTACAACGTCATGAACCTGCTCAACATCGAATCCTACACGCAGGACGTCGTGCTCGGCGCGGTCATCGTGCTCGCGGTCGTTCTCGACGAACTGCGCAAGCGCTACCTCACTCGCTAGGAGTTGCGAATGGGAATCGTCTACCGGTATACCGTCCGCGCCATGCGCGGGGCGACGCAGATCGAAAGCGAACTCGGCAAGCTGAGCGAAGAGGGCTGGGAGCCGATCAACTTCGCGCGCGACGCATCGGGTCGCTACGAAGTGATTCTGCGCCGTCTGGGCGACGACGGGCGGCACGAAGACGCCGTGCTCGAGCAACTCGAGGCGTCATCGGAGATGATCGCACCCGAGTTGCCCGACGCCGCGCCCGTTAGAACGGAAAGTCGCGCTCGCTAAGCCCGACGTTGGTTTTCAGTTCGCTCCAAATCTCGTCGGCAACGATTTGGTCGCCTTGATAGCGGATCTGCCGCACGGGCATGTGCGTGGCCTTCGAAAGATCGAGCACCATGCGCGTGACGCCGCCGACGGCAGCCGGGTCCGCGACGTTGAGCGTAACGGCGTCGGTCGCTTGACCGTCGACCGTTGGCCCGGCGCCCTCGCTGAGCTGACCTTTGATCGTGCGATACTTCTCAACTTCGTTCGGAAAAAGGCCATCGGGAATCGTATAGCCGCGCAATGAAACGGCGCGGCCGTCGTGCAGGCCGACTTTGAGGTGGAACTTGCTGATCAGAAAGCCGCCTTGATGGCCGCTCACCTGGTCGCCGCCGGTCCAAACGCCGCCGCCGCCGGCGCCCTCGCCCGATGCGATCTCGATTTTGGCATCGTTGGGTTTGCGATACCAGTAGTGATAGACGCGGTCTTGCGTGCGCGAACCGCTCACTTCGTGCGCCCGCAGAGTGACCGTGTAATCGTGAACTTTCGCGAAGGCATCGTCGAACGCCGCGAGGGCCGGCACCGGTGCCGCTCGCAGGGCGCCGTGTGCGAGTATGAGAGCGAGCGCTGCGAATCCGAGGGTGAGCGAAAAAAAGCGCGTGCGTTGAGCGTTCATGCTGCCTCCGGTGCGAGTAGTTGGCGCTACACGTTCTCGCGGCGGCTGGGAGTTCCGCTCGGACGATTGAGTTCGTCGACCAAGAGCGTTCCGTGCTTGCCTTCGACGCCGATGATGACGTCGCACTTTGCGTCGGCGGCGATGGTTTCGATCGAACGTCCCAGCGGCGCGCCGGTGTAGCGGCCTTCGCGATAGGAGCCCATGATGATGAGATCGGCCTTCTCGCGTTTCGCCAGGTCGAGTACGGCCTGCGGGGTTTGGCGGCCGCGGACGATCTCGGTCCGCACGTCGACGCCCGCTTTCTTCCCGATCGCGCGAGCGCTTGCGAGAATCGCACTTCCGATTCGGTCCTGGTCTTCCATCGTCGCGTCGCTCGGCAGCGCGAACGGAACTTCGACGACGTAGGCCACCAGCAGTTCGGAGTTCTGCCCGCGAGCCACGCGGGCCGCGAGTACCATCATGTGCTCGGAGCGGATCTCGCTGGAAAAAACGACGATGACCGTGCCGAGCCGTTCCTTGAAGGTTTGCTCCGCTTCGCGCGCGGCGATGTCGGCCAGCGTACGCGGCCGCCGTCCCCGCGACCACGCGAGTGCGGCGATCGCGACGAGCCCAAGAACGGCCAGAACCGCAACCGGGATGGCGAGCTGATGCACGATGGGGCTAATAGCCGACTGCGGTACGTTCGAGCGCGTGGATCAGGTACTCGGTCTCGCCCATCTGCTCGGCTAGTTCGTGGTGGCGAAAGACTTCGAGCGCTTCGTTGAGTTTGTGCACGCCGTCACGCAGCTCTTCGCGTTCGCGCATCCCATCCGACGCTTTTTGCAAAATCATCGTCCCGTACTTGAGCGCGGTCTTGGCGTATTCGAGCTGATTGTCGATGGCGTGCAACTCGTGTAGCGCCGAGAGAAAACTCGTTTTGGCTTCGTCGTACCGGCGCCGTCGCGTGGCGAGCATGCCCTTGAGTACGGCTTCGTAAGCGTCGTTGCGATTGCGCGAACTCGCGAGCGCGCGATCGAGCGCGCTGCGCAGTCCGGGATCCGACGACGGATCGACCGCCGCGTTCGCCCGCGGTTTGACGCCGGTTTGCGCCGGCGCGGGAGCCATCAGCGACTGCAGGTCGCGGATGAAATCGCGGGCGGTTTGGTGGCGCTTTCCGGGATCTTTGTCGATCGAACGAAGGATGACGCGTTCGAGATGCTCGGGAATGTTGCGGTTGATTTCGTGGGGCGGCGTCGGCGAGTCGTGCACGTGCGAGAAAATCGTGGCCACCAGATCGTCGCGATCGTTACGGAACGGCACGATCCCGGTGAAGATTTCGTACATGACGATGCCGACGGAGTAGAGATCGCTGCGAATATCCGCCGGTTTGCTCAAGAAGCGCTCGGGTGCGAGGTAGGCGATCGTGCCCACAATCTGTCCGGTGCGGGTCGTTTGCGTCATGTCGCTCGTGCGCCGGGCCAGGCCGAAATCCATCAGCTTGACGTACGCGCCGTCTTCAACGGTCATGATGTTCGAAGGCTTGATATCGCGATGAATCGTCGACTGCGTGTGCGCGTAATCGAGCGCCTCGAGCACGTCGGTAAGGTACGAGAGCGCGGTCTTGTAGGAGAGCGAGCCGCCTTCGAGCTCGCGCAGCGTTTTGCCGCGAACCAGCTCCATGACGATAAACGCAATGCCGCCGTCTTCGCCAACGTCGTAGACCGAAACGATCTTGGGATGATTGAGTGCGGCCATCGACTGCGCTTCGTGCAGGAAGCGCGAGTTTACGTCGTCGGAGCGATCGATCAGCACCTTGACCGCGACTTCGCGGCCCAGCGTTTTATCGAGACCCCGGTACGTGTCGGCCGTGCCGCCGCGACCGATGAGCTCCTGCACCTCGTAGCGGCCGCCCAGGACGCGGCCGATAAAACTATCCACTAAAAAGCGTTCCGATGTAGCGTCATGCGGTCCCCATCTTCGGCCACGACGTCGAAGCGGACGCGGGCGTTCGGAGCGACGATTTGCACGTAATCGGCCGCGAGCCTGCGCAGCTTCGAGCGTTTTCGGGCGTCGACCGCGGAAAAGGCCGAGCCGAAGCGGCTCGTGGTCCGCGACTTGACCTCGACGAAGACGAGGATCTCACCATCTTGGCAGATCAAATCGATCTCGCCGCCGGGCAGGCGAACGTTTCGCTGCATCACGCGATAGCCCGATCGCTCGAGAAAGCTCGCCGCGCGCGCCTCGCAATCGCGCCCCTTGGCACCATTATCGCGGGCCATCGGCTGCCAGGTCCAATTCGAGCTGGGCCTCGCGGACGCGCCAAAACCCCGAGCGATGAGCCGGCGAGGGTCCGTGCAGTTTGAGGGCGGCGATGTGCGCGGGAGTGGCATATCCTTTATGTTCGGCAAATCCGTAGCGCGGGTCGATTGCGCCGAGTTCCACGAGCAGACGGTCCCGATGGACCTTCGCGACGATCGAGGCCGCCGCGACGATCGCGCTGCGGGCGTCGCCCCTGATGAGCGGCTCCTGGGGGCGCTCGAACGACTTGATGCGCACCGCGTCGGTGATCAGATACTCCGGCGCCACGCTCAATTGTGCGATCGCGCGCTCCATCGCCAGCACGCTCGCCCAATAGATGTTCAGCCGGTCGATCTCCTCGACGGTGGCCAAGCCAATCGCCCAGGCGGTCGCGCGGGCACGAATCTGCTCCGAGAGCTCCTCGCGAAGTTCCGGCCGAACTTGCTTCGAGTCGTTGAGGCCGCGCAGCATGAGCGGCTCGCACGCGACCACGCAGGCCGCGACCACCGGGCCCGCGAGCGGACCGCGGCCGACTTCGTCGACGCCGCCGATCTGCACGAAGCCGCGCGAGCGGGCCGCGTTCTCGAACGCGTGGATGCGGTGCAGGCGTCGGCGTTCCCGCTCGTAGGCGTTGCGCGATTTGCGCTCTTTGGGCGTCACTGCGGTTGCTCGAGGCTCACGCGGCCGAATTTGCCGTCGTTGAAGTCTTTGATGTACGACTGCGCGGCGTTGTGCAGATCCGCGTGGCCGCCGCGGCGCATGAACCCGCGCGCCTTGGCGAACGTTTCGAGGTCCGGAGTCGTCGTGCGGCCGTCGCTCTGATCGCGTAACCAGGCGTAAAACCGTCCCACGATATCCTCGGGATCGTAACGCTCGCGCGGCACCGCCCCGACGAGCGCGAGCTTCCACTGCGCTTCGTGCGTGGGAATCTTCGGCACGAGAATTCCCGGCGTATCCATCAGCTCGAGCAGCGGCGCAACGCGAAACCATTGAAGCTGGCGGGTGACGCCCGCGCGATCTTCCGTTTTGGCGGCGGCGCGGCGCAACAGCCCGTTGATGACCGAAGATTTTCCGGAGTTGGGAAGGCCGACGACCATCGCGCGCTGCGTGCCGAGCCCCGAAGGCGATAGTGCGGCGAGTTGAACCATGGCCTTGGCGACGCTTTGCTGATCGCGGCCGTTCACGGCGATCACGCGGCGGCGCGCGCCGAGCGTCTCGAGCCAGCGGGCCGTGATCTGCGGGTCCGCCAGATCCTCGCGATTGAGAACGAGCAGGCGCGCTCGCTGGCCGGCGATGGTATCGAGCATCGGGTTGCCGCCGCTAAAGGGCACGCGCGCATCGACGACTTCGATAACGATGTCGATCAATTTCATGTAGTCGTCGATCCGGCGCATCGCCGCGACCATGTGGCCTGGATACCACTGGACGACCTGCTCGAACTCCGTACCGTTCACAGGGCTCCGATGTTTGCGAGCGGCCAGATACCCGCGACCGCTTCGCCGATAACTTGGTTTTCGGCAACGAAGCCCCAAAATCGCGAGTCGTCGCTGTCGGCTCGGTTGTCGCCGAGCACGTAGAGAGAGCCCGCGGGGACGGTGACGGCCGGAAAGCTCCGGTCGTCGGGATAGCGGACGTACGGCTCGGAAAGCGGGCGGCCGTCGACGAGCACCGCGCCGCGATCCACGCTCACGGTATCGCCGGGCAAGCCGATGATTCGTTTGATGAAGATCTCGGGCGTCGGCCCGTCATGGTGAAAGGCGATGATCTCGCCGCGCTTGGGTGCGTGCATGCGATACGCCACCGTGTTGATCAAAACGAACTCGCCCGAGGCAATGTGGGGTGACATCGATAGCCCCGAGACTTGCGGGGTTCGCATGAAGAATGCAAGCACGAGCAAGCCGAGGACGGCGATTTGCAGCGTTACGCTTGCGGCCGAGCGCCAGTGCATTTGCCGGGGCACGGCGTTAGTGCTTCGTCGCTACCGCCACAGAATCTTCGCGTCGCGCAGCGGCCAGAAGATTACGAACGCCCGTCCGGTGAATCCGGCGGCTTGGCCCGCTCGCGGACCGGTTGCAAACGACCCCGTGTCCTGGGCGAATCCCCAGATATGCGAGTCTTCCGAATCGTTGCGATTGTCGCCCATCATGAAGAAGCAATTCTTCGGCAAACGATCGGGCGCGCTCCAGGCGGACTTTGGCGGAATGTTTGCCTGCGTCGGGTCGAGCGGCTGGAATCCCGCGCCGTTGTCGACGTAGACCTCATAATTCTTCACCACGAGATTGTAATCGGGCGGCTCCTTGATGTACGGCTCTTTGAGCGCTTTGCCGTTCACGTAAACGATGCCGCCCGCAATATGCAGCGAGTCTCCCGGGCTTGCGATGACGCGCTTGATGAAGTCGTCCGGCGAAGGAATCGGGGGCGGAAAAACGACCACGTCGCCGTCGTGCGGTTTATGAAAGCGATATTCGAACTTGTTGACCAGGAGCACGTCGCCGATCTGCAAGGTCGGGATCATCGAGCCCGACGGAATATAGTACGTTCGAGCGACGAACGTGATCAGCAAGAACGCCGCGAGCCCGGCCAGGATGAACGGATCGAGATACTCCCGCGCGAACGCCGTCGATTTGCCGTTTGAATTCGCTTTGACCGGCTGGATACTCAACACGATTCGGGCGACGATGAAAATCGCGACGAGCACGAGCAGTTCGACTGGAGTGACGGCGATCGATCCTAACAACGGTGGCTCGCTTACTGTAGAATGCGCAGGCGGGCGAGGGGCCAAAACAGGAGAAACGCGCGTCCGCTAAATTCGGCCGTTGCGGTGTGGGCGAGTTGCCCGGCCACAAACGTGCCTTTGAGCTGCGCGAAGCCCCAGATGTGGGAGTCGTCCGACTGATTGCGGTTGTCGCCCATGACGAAGTAGAAGCCGTTCGGGATGCGGTCGGGCGCTTGCCACATCGAACGGGGGGGCACGTCGGCTTGCGCGGGGTCGAGCGGTTCGAGATCGCCGTTCCCGCCGTCGTCGACGTAGATGCCGTAATTCTTCACGACGAGATCGTACGCCGGGCGCTGGGCGACGTACGGCTCGCGCGTCGCCTGGCCGTTGACATACACGGTGCCGCCTTGCACGCGCAAGGTGTCGCCCGGGGCGGCCACCACACGTTTGATGAAATCGTCGGGCGACGGAACCGGCGGTTTAAAAACGACGATATCTCCGTCACGCGGTCCGTGAAAGCGATAGCCGAATTCGTTGACGAGTAGTACGTCGTGGATCTGCAGCGTGGGCAACATCGATCCCGAGGGGATGAAGTACGCGCGCAGTACGAACGTGATAAGGAAGAGTGCGACGAGGCCGGCGAGGATGAAGGCGTCGAGGTACTCGCGTACCGCCATGACGGCCGTCGCTTTCGTTGCCCCGGCCGCAAGGGGCCTCAGGCTCAGAGCGATCCGCGCGATCGCGAAGACGCCGATGAGCCCCAGAAGTTGTAGAGGCGTCAGAGTGCTAGCGGACAGCTTTCTTCTCTTTGATGCGCGCCGCTTTACCGATCTTGGTGCTCAAGTAGTACAGGCGGCTGCGGCGGACGATGCCGCGCTTGCTCACTTCGACGCGCTCGACGCGCGGGCTGTGAAGCAGGAACGTCTTCTCGACGCCGACGCCGTGCGCGACCCGCCGGACCGTAATGGCCTCTTGCGCGCCGCCGCCCTTGCGAACCGTCACGACGCCTTCGAACATCTGCGTACGCTCTTTGCCGCCCTCGACGACCTTCGAGTAGACTTTAACGGAGTCGCCGGAACGAAAATCCGGGACGCTCTCTTTTTTCTGCTCTTGGTTCAGGACATCGATGACGTTCATGACAGCTCTCTTTTATGAATGCGATATTGAACACGCCAGTGGGCAGGGCCCAAGGCAACCCTCGGATTCTAGCACGGCCGGTACGTGCACGCAACCGCGGAGGTGTTACTGGCCGTTCTTCAGATCCGGCCGCCGCGCCCGGGTTCGAGCGCGCGAGGCCTCGCGCCGCCAGGCCGCGATTGCCGCGTGATTTCCCGAGAGCAGGACCTCGGGGACGGCGACCCCGCGAAAGACCGCCGGTCGCGTGTAGCTGGGGTAGTCGAGCCGGCCGTCCATGAACGATTCCTCCGAGGCCGAGTCGGGGTGAAGCGTCCCCTCGAGCAGGCGGACGGTTGCGTCCATCATGGCGAGTGCCGGAATCTCGCCGCCGGTGAGCACGAAATCGCCCAGCGAGTACTCCTCGATCGGATAGAGCTCGCCCAAGCGATCGTCGATGCCCTCGTAGTGGCCGCAGATCAGAACGAGACGGTCCAGCTCCCCCGCGAAGCGTCGCGCGGTCTCTTGGCGGAACGGGCTGCCGCTCGGCGTAGTGACCGCGATGACCCGGCGCTCCCCCGGGGTCGCCTGGGCCAAGATCCGATCCAGACTTACGGCGATCGGCTCGATTCTCATGACCAGCCCGGCTCCGCCGCCAAACGGCAGGTCGTCGGCCCGCGCGAGGCCGTCGACCGCGTCGAGGACGTGGTGGTAGCGCACGTCCACAATGCCGGCCTCGACGGCGCGACCCACGATCGAGAGTCCGACAAAAGGCGCAAACATCTCCGGGAAGAGCGTGAGGACGTCGATCGTGAACATACCGCTGCAGTGTTCAACTTATCGAAGTTCAAAGCTCTTTTTCGTCCGGACTCGCTGCCGCCGTACGAGCGCGCGATCGTCGCGCTCGAAGGCGGCGCGTACGACGATGCCCTCGCACGTTTCGATGCCATTCTGGCCGGCCCCGCGCTACCGCCGGCCGAACGCGCGAAGGTGCACAACAAGCGCGGCATCGCGCTCGTCAACCTGCGTCGCCGCGACGATGCCCTCGCCGCGTTTCAAGCCGCGCTCGATCTGCAGCCGCGATACGCGCCCGCACTCGTGAACGTCGGCAATCTGTGTTTGGAAGATGGCGATCTCGACGACGCGGTGTCGCACTACCAATCCGCCATCCTTGCCGACGAGCAGTACCCGGTCGCGCATTTGAACCTCGGCATTGCTTTTAAGCGCCTGGGACGAACGAGCGAATCGGTGCGCGAGCTGAAACTGGCGAGCCGCTTGGAGGGACGCGTCTTTCCGAGGCGTAGCAAATGACGGTGTACGAACAAGGTCAGATTCCGCTTGCCGAAGAGCTGCTTGCCGTCATGCGAGTTGCGGCCCGCAACACGCTCGCCGCGCGCGAACGTTTCATCACGCCGCGCGCGCTCTTGCTCGCGCTCTTGGACGATCCGAGCGTGGGACCCGTGCTCGCACCGGTCGTCGATCGCGATCGTTTGGAAGCGATCGAGCCGTCGGAGATCGACTTGAGCGGCGTTTCGCGAATGCCCGACGAGCGCATCGGCAACGAGGAGCAGGCCGCGCTCGTTCGCTACGACACGATCGCGTTCAAAACGCCTGACGGCCGCGATACGGTCTGGCTCAATCGCGATTCGTTGAGCATCTTTCTGGAAGGGTCGCGCCGCGTCGAAGATCGCTACAACCCCAAACAACTGGCGCTGGGTCTCGCCGCCGAAGCCGTCCGTCAGCCCGGCGTGCTCTCGACGATTCGCGTCGAGCCCGGCGCCCTCATCGACGCCATCTACAAACTCTAGGAGCCTTGCAGGGCGGCGCGGATGAGGTCGTGCGACGGTGTGCCTTCGATCCCGCCGGGCGAAGCGTACGTTCTGCACGCGAGCCCGTACTCCAGACGCGCGTCGGCCCCGGGTTCGATATCGCGTCCGTTTACGCGCACCGAGGGCGATCCGAGGAATCCGTGCCGAACCGCCTCTTCGGGAGAATCGACTTCGACGCGCTCGATCGTTGCGTGCACGCCTTCGGCCCTCAGCGCCGCGCGTATTCGCGTCAGCGTCGATTCAACGTGCGGGCAACCGTCGAACGATAACAACGTAATCGTCATACGCTCCACCCGTTCGTCAAACAACACCACCAACGAAGGCTCGCCATGACAACGAAGGCTCGCCATGATAACGAAGGCTCACAAGGGGTGGCGGCGATTTAGATGGCGTTACCGGGAAGGCCTCCGTGCTTGGTCAGGAAGCAGACTTCGAGCCGATTGCCATCGGGGTCTTCGAAAAACGAGGCGTAGTAGCCGCCGTAATCTTCCGGTCCGTCGATGTCGCGCGCGTTTGCTTTTCGCGCGGCGTCCGTAACGCGATCGACCTGGTCGCGTGACGAGGCGTGAAAGGCGATGCGGTTCTGGTTCGGCACGAACTCGGGGTCGACGATGAATCCGAAGAACTCGTCGTTGGCTTCCCAGCGCTCGCGCCGCCAGGTTGGCTCTACGGCGGTGAACGGGGGCTCGGTCACGCGGAGAAATCCGAACTCGGCGAGCAACGTGTCGTAGAATGCCAGCGCGCGGGCCCCGTCTCGAACGCGGAGATCGATGTGACTAAGAAGGCGCACGGCTACGGCTTCGAGCAGCTCGTTTCGACGGACGTAATTTCTTCAAGGTACTCGAAGAGCTGCGGAAGCGTGATTTTTTCGAGCGCGGTCTTTTGCAGCGCGCCGTCGCCGTCCTCGCCTTCATCCCGTATGTAGCAACGCGATTCAACGCCGCCCTCGCTCTCGCTGATAAACGAAACGGCGAAACCCTTACCGGGCATCTCATCGTAGATACGCATCATCGCCGGATTGAGGATCTCGATTGAGTGCGTGGGATTGTGCGCGTCGAAAACGGTGATCGTGAGATAGTCGCGGTTGACGACTTCGATCGATCCGACCACGAAAATGTTTTTAGCAGAATAGAACTCGTGCCCGCGCTTGTTGCGGCTCGAGACCTCATAGAAGACGCGATGCGAAACGAACCGGTTGAGAATCTTGCGCAACGTTGCAAGCGAAGCGAGCGTTTCCGTCCGGTTGCCCCGCGTGTAGATAATCTTCACGGGCGGACCCCAAGCTTGCACGGGGCCGGAGGAGAGCCCTGCCGAATGGAGGGCACCGCATGTTCTCAGTACCGGAAATGGGGATCCTCGGGGTCCTCGCGTTATTGCTCTTCGGGCCCGAAAAACTGCCCGGCATCATGAAGACCGTCGGCCGGGTGACGCGCGAGGTGCAGGCGACCTCGCAAACGTTCATCCGAGAGATGGAACGTGCCGCCGACGTCAACGAGCCGACGCCGGCGCAGCACTACGAACCGCCGGAGGACCGCGACGACGAACCGCCGATGCCCTCGGAGGCGTCATCCGAGAACGTGCCGGCCGCTCCGGTCGCGACCGAGGCGCCTACGGCGCCCCCGCCAAACGCCGCCACAACCGAATGACGCGTCCGACGTAAGCGCGAGTTTCGGGATATGGCGGAACGCCGCCGTATCGTTCGACCGCTCCGGCGCCCGCGTTATACGCGGCGATCGCGAGCACGTAGCGCGATTGGCTGCCGGTGCGTGCGTACCGGTCGAGCAGCCCGCGCAGGTGGGCGGCAACGCCGTGAATGTTCGCAAGCGGGTCCTGGGGATCGACCCCGAGGCCGGCCGCGGTTGCGGGCATCAATTGCCCGAGACCGATCGCCCCGGCCGGGGAACGCGCGTGTGGATGCCACGCGGACTCGACCGCGATAACGGCCACTAGCAGCCGGGCGTCCAAACCTTGGGTATCGGCTTCGGCGATCACGCGTTCGGCCAGAGCCGACGACTCGCGCGAGTCGAGCTGCGGGTTGAACGCGCACAAGGCGCGCGCGTAGCGCACCGAGATAGAACTCGCGCGAGCGGGTAACGCCGGCACGTACAGCACGACTACGAACAACGCGAGCGTGCGAAGAAGCGAAAGCGGCACGCATCGGCAAGTGCCCCGCCGCCGCGCCTGCGCGCCAGGTCGTTACGAGACGCGCAGCGTCGCCCGCTTCATATACTGGTCGCTGATCGAATAGTAGAGCCAAACGGTTCCGGCGTTCATTTCGAGCGCCGAGGCAGCGAATGCGATATCGGTGTCGTTGATATCCGGCGGCGGGGGCACGATCACGGGATCGACGCACCGGTCGACGACGCGGGTGTAGTCGTCGTCGAATGTGATCCAGCCGATACGCCACTTCGCGTCGTGGGTGGCGCCGTTATAGAACATCGTCGGAACCCCGTTGACTTGTTCGATCGGCCCGGTGCTCAAATGCCACCGATCCCACAGGTCCGGGCGGGCGGAGAAGAGGTCCGGCTGAATCTCCCACGGTCCGTCGACGCGCTTCGAGCGGGCGATGCCGATCTTCGATGCCTCGCCTGCCGCATATTCAAAAAAGAGTCTCCACGTGCCGTCGCCGGCGCGCACGAGCGTTGCCTCTTTGGGGTTCTTGCGCTCTTGCGTCCACGGAATCGAAACGCCGCGCTTTTGCAAATGGCGGCCGTCGGGGCCGACGGCGAGCATCAGTTGCCCCGCGAGCAATGCTTGATTCCAACCCGTGTAGTATACGTAGAGCGTTCCGGCGTCGTAGTCGGCAGTTGGATCTTCGCATCCGTCGCGGTCTTCGGGCTGCGGACCCGGCGCGAGCGCCGGCGCCTCGTCCATCGTAAAGACGATACCGTCTTGCGAGTGGCCGTAGTAGATGCGCGCCACTTTTTGAGTTGCGATCTCCGAGCGGTTGACGGCGCGAACGAGCAGATCGTATCCGCGTTCGCGTTTCCAAACGAACGGGCTCAAGGTGAACATCGAGGCGAGAGGCTCGTCGCGGATTAACGCCATGTCGGCGATTTGCTCGACCGTTACGCGCATTCATAGCTCCCTAGTAAGAAAACGCCCGGACGGGCGTTTTCTCTATGGTTTTATCGGAGACGATTTTTAAATATTGAAATTCTGTCGAAGTTCGTTGATACGCTGCTGGAGCACGCCTTTGACTTGTCCGTGCAAACGTTCTTTCTGCTCGTCGGGCAGGCGCTGGTAGACCAGATAACCGGCCGCCGAGAGGATGCCTCCCAGCACGCCCACCAACAGCGTCTTGCCGACCTCGGTATTCGCACCGTTCTCAGTATTTTCGTAGCTCACGCTTGAATTCTCCGCATTTGCGCCCTTGTAGCCGTTACTACCGGACCATTGTTTCTCCGGCGTCGACCGGAATGAGTCTGACATGCTGCCTCCTTCGTGCTACTCCGATCTTACCCGCTTTCGGGCGAGGTTGTTACGACTCGAGCCGGGATTGGGCGCGAACGTGATCGGGGTATTGGGTCGCTATCTGACGGATCGAGAGTTCTGCCGTCGCCACGATCGCCTGAAGGGCGAGGTCGTCGCGGGCCGCCTCCGGCCATGCTAGCGACATCCGCCCGGAACTCATGGTTGCATCGACCGGCACCTTCGCATGCGCTTCGAGGCCCAGCCGGGCCGCCTGCAGGATCGCGGAAACGGCGGCACAGACGACGTCCTCGCCGTGTTCGGCCGCTTCGGCATGGCCGCTTGCAAAAACAGAAGACAGCCGATCCCGGCTGTCTCTGCAAAACGTGACCTCGAGCACGACGTCCCCTACGGGAGGTCGATCTTCGTGATCTTGACCTGGGCGAAGCGCTGGCGGTGGCCGATGAGCTTGCGGACGCGCTTCTTCGGCTTATACTTGAAAACCAGGATTTTCTTGGCCTTGCCCTGATGCAGAACGGTGCCGGTCACGACGGCGCCATTAACCGTCGGCGCGCCGACCGTCACGGCATCGTCGTCGCTGCGGCCGTTGCTCGCCAGGACGATGCGTTCGAACTTTACGTCCGATCCGACTTCACTCTCCAACAGGTCGCACGTAATAACGTCGCCTTCGGAGACCTTATACTGCTTACCGCCGGTCTCGATGATCGCGTACATAACTTGAGAACATTAGCACCCCGCCACCCGCGCTGTCAACGCGATTCTCCGGTTCCCCCAGGACTTGACGACTTGCGCTCGCAAGCATATAATGCAGATGAGTCTGAAATATAGACTAATCTAAGTCATGTGAGGACGCAATGGAGCCTACCGAAGTACGCGACCACTTGGAGATGGTGGATCGCATTCTCGCTCAAGCCAACCGGGCGATCCAGACTCGCGGCACGCTCTTTATCCTGTGGGGCGTCGTGGCGGCCATTCTCAATCTCACGGCCCAGATGGCGGTTAATGCCGGGGCGTGGCAGCTCTGGCAGACGGTCCTGGACGGCGGTCTCTACCTGGCCGCCATCGTTATAAGCATCGCCTACGTGCGGCGCTATCAGAAGAGCGGCCGCCTCAACGTCACGGAGCTGCAGTTCATTCGGATCCTTTGGATTAGCCTCGCCGCCGCCTTCGTCGCCGAGGTCGGAGCGCCCAACATCTTTACGCACTGGGCGATGTCCGCGATCTGGTCGATCTGTATCGCCATTCCCTTGCTCTTCATCGGCGCACAGGGCCAGCGTTACGCTCTGGCCGGCGGCGTGGTTTTACTGGCCTCCGTCATCGTGGCCAACTATACGCCGCATACGACCGGCATCGTCCTCGCAATCGGCGACATCGTCGGTTACGCCGGCGCCGGGGTCGCTTTCGAACTCCAACGGCGCGATGGATGAACTGCTGCTTTCCAAGATCCGCCTAGGCGTGATCGCGGAGTTGCTCGCGGCGGAGTGGATTGCGTTTAGCGAACTGCAGCGCGCGACGCAAACGACCAACGGCAATCTCGGCGCGCATCTCGGAAAGCTGGTCGACGCCGGGTACGTCGCCGAGGAGAAAAGCTTCGTGGATCGCCGCCCACAGACGCGTTATCGCCTGACGCCGGCCGGGCGCGCGGCGTTCGTCAAGCACGTCGAAGAGATGCAATTCCTTTTGAAAGGTGCCTCGTCATGATCGTGCGCGCGCAACGACTCTGTAAACGCTATAGGGCGAACAAAGCCGTGGACGACGTGTCGTTTGACATCGGCCGCGGCGAGGTCGTCGCCGTGCTCGGGCCCAACGGTGCGGGCAAGACGACCACGCTTGAAATGCTGCTCGGATTACGGTCGCCCACGAGCGGGACGGCGCGATTGTTCGACGCCGACCCGCGCGATCTCGCCGTGCGCCGGCGACTTGGAGCGACGCCGCAGCAGAGCAGCTTTCCCGAAACGCTGCGCGTCGTCGAAATTGCCGAATTCGTCGCCGCGCAATTTCCTAATCCCGCCGGGGTACTTTCGACCCTCGGCGCCTTCGATCTGGAATCGCTCGCGCGCCGTCAGGCCGGCGGCCTCTCCGGGGGAGAATCGCGGCGGCTCGCGTTGGCACTTGCGTTTATCGGAAACCCCGAGCTGATCGTCCTCGACGAGCCCACGACCGGTCTCGATGTCGAATCGAGGCATCGCATTTGGTCGTTCGTACGCGAGTATGCCGCCGGCGGCGGGACCGTGCTTCTAAGCACGCACTACATAGAAGAGGCCGAACTGCTGGCCTCGCGCGTGCTCGTGTTCAATCGCGGACAAATCGCCTTCGACGCCTCGCCCGCGGAACTGCGCGCCCGGCTCGGAACGCGTCGCGTCGCCTACGATCTCGACGGTCGGCGCGTGGAGGTCCCCGGATCGGACACCGATCGCGTCGTGCGCGCGCTGGTGCGCGACGGCGTCGAGTTTCGTAATTTACGCATCGAAGAGTCCTCGCTCGAGGATGCGTTCCTGCAAGTTACCGGAGGTGCGGCGTGAGATTCTTGGATATGTTCGGCGCGCACGTGCGCGCGCGACTGCTTGAGTTGCTGCGAATTCCGGCGTTTATCGTTCCGACGCTGACCTTTCCGGCGCTCTTCTTTCTACTCTTCGCAATGCCGTGGGCGCATACGCGCGAGATCGCGACCGGAGAGATGCTTTCATTCGTCGCCTTCGCGGTAATAGGAGTAACGCTCTTTCAATTCGGAGTCGGCGTCTCGGCCGAGCGCGCGCAGCCGTGGGAGCGATATCTGCGAACGCTCCCCGCTCCGCTCGCGGCGCGTTTTGGAGCACGGCTCGTCTGCGCGCTGGTCTTTGGCGCGATCTCCGCGGCGCTCGTCGTCCTGCTCGCGGTTTCGCGAACGCCCGCCGCGCTCTCGACCGCCGGTTGGTTCGAACTAGCCGCCTTCGCGCTGGCCGGCGGCGTTCCGTTCGTACTCTTCGGATTGACGATCGGCTATTGGACGAACGGTCGAGCGGCCGTGCCGATCGCCAACGTCCTCTATCTGCTGCTTTCGTTTGCCGGCGGGTTGTGGATGCCACCCGCCTTCTTGCCGCACTTCGCGCAGATCGTCTCGCCGTATTTGCCGACGCGCCAATTCGGCGAATTGCTCTGGAGCATAACCGGCTCGCGTCATCCGAATCACGCTCTGACGGTTTTGGGGATCTACGCCGTACTATTTGGAGCGATGGCGGCAGCGGGATATCGTCGCGACGAGCGCGCGAGGTACGCGTAACGCGCGGGACTTTTCCGAAGAATCCCTAAACTCGAACGAGCTATGCGCACGGTTTGGCTGTGGGGCGTCGTCGTCGCGGTGACGCTCTTGCGAGCGATTGCCGCCGCGCGCATTCCGCTTACCGGTGACGAAGCCTACTATTGGGAGTGGAGCCGTCACCTCGCGCTCGGCTACATCGATCATCCGCCGGGCGTTGCTTACGCGATCGCGCTTTTCGCCTGGCTCGGCCAGACGCCGTTTGCCGTACGCATTCCATTCGTGCTGTGCGGCCTCGTAACGGCGGTGTTTGCAGGCGCAGCCGCAACGCGTCTATGCGGCGATCGTCTCGCGGGAGCGATTGCGGCGGCGGCCGTGGCGCTCACGCCCATGCTGTTCATCGCGTTCGGCATCGCTACGCCCGACGGTCCGTACTTAGCCTTCTGGGCGCTCGCGATCTATCTCGCGGTACGCGCGTTTGAAAACCGCGGGTCGCGCTGGTTCGTGTTGCTGGGTATCGCGCTTGGCTGCACGCTGCTCGCGCGAATCTTCGGCCTCGCCTTGCTCGCCGGGGTGATTGCGTTCGCGCTCGCACCCAAGCGCCGCTGGGCGTGGCGCGGGGGAATGTGGTGGACGCTCGGCGCCTTCGCGATCTGCGTCGCTCCGTTTCTCGCGTGGAATGCGGCTAACGGGTGGAGTACGTTCGTCTTCGCGCTGATCGGGCGCCACGCACCGCACGTGCAGCTCACACGTCCGCTGCTCTTGCACGTCATCAACGCCTTCGCGTACTCGCCGGGGCTCTATGTGGCGGCCATACTTCTCGCGGTTCGCCGCAGACAAGTGCTGATCGCGTGGACGGCGCTGCCGCTTTCGATCGTGTTGACGCTGCTCGCGGTTCGCGAGCCGATCGAGGTCTATTGGTTCTTCGGCCCGTTCGTCTCGCTCTGCGTTGCGATGGGCGTTGCGTACGTCGAACTCGCGCCGGCCGCGCGGCGCCGTTGGGCGATTTCCGCGTCCGTACCGGCGATCGTGCTCTCGACGATCCTCTTCGCCGCGGTACTCGCGCCCGGCGGCGTCTATGCCGGCGCCCGCCACTTCGGACTTCGCCTGCACGACGACGGACCGTTCGAAGTCTTCACGTATCCGGCGCTGTCTCGCGATGTCGCGCGAATCGCGGCGCGCGAGGGTGCGATCGTGATGACCGACGGTTATGGGTTTTCATCGGAGTTGGATTTTTACGGAGGCATCGCGCCGGTCGTCATCGGTTACGATCCGCAAGGTGAAGAAGCGCGCCGCTGGTACGATGCGAACGCGCGCCCCGGCCGCGCGCTTTTCGTGGATAAAACGCCGCTCTTTCCGATTCCGAGCCATCCCGAGGCCGGCGCCGGGCGCCCCGATTTTGCGCGCCAGCTCGAGCTTGCGTGCGCGCGCGTCGAGCCGGGGCCAACGCTATCGTACACGTATGCGGGCGCCTCCGACGTGACGATCCCCGCGCGGCAGTATTTTACAACGTGGTGTGACGGCATGCGCCCGGACGGCCTGTCGATCTTGCAGTGGCGTCAGGGGACGAGCGTCAGCCGTTCGCGCGCGGCCGCGTCGACCGCGCGGCGCGAATACGGCAGCGGTTCCAAGCGCCCCGCGACCCACGCCGCGCTCAGATCGGTGTAGTGCCCGGAGCCGGGTTCGCCCGACTCGCCGCTCGGAATCACGATCCCGCCCGCGTCCCAGTTGCCGACATCCCAGACCGCGCGAAAACTTTGCGAGAATCCGGGCGTTTGCACGTGAATCGTATAGTTGTCGCCGTCGCCGGGCAGCGTTACGCCGTCGAGCAGCGTCAAGCCGAGGCCCGAGAGCTGGTGTTCGATCGTCATGGCGGCGAGCGAGCCCCACGTGCCGCGCGCAAACGGCGGATCGGCGAAATGCGTTACCGTTCCATGACGCAACGCGTCTAACTCGGCGGTAAAGGTCGGAACCGACGCGAGCGACGCGGTACGCAGTGCGTGCACGACGGGCGCCGCGCGCGATCCGGGATCGTACCGCCCGTCCCAGTGCGCGAGCAGATCGCGTTCCCGCGCCCCGAGTGCGGGCAGCGCTCCGGTTTGCCGAAGGAGATCTCGCGCGAACTCGAGCTCCGCCGGCGAATACGTATCGAGCTGCATCCGGGTAAAGTATGCAACGTCGTAACGTTTCTTGGCGGTCAACAGCTGATGAATGCGATAGGCGCGGTACGGCGCGCTGAACGTCGCACTCAAACGATACGGATAGCCGGCGCCGTACATCTTGTTGTTCGCCGTGAAGACGACGGCGTCGCGCGATGCTCGTACCGAGGGGAGCCGATCGAACGGAATCGTCGCGTACGAATGCTGCAGATCGCGCGCCGGATGCTCGTAACGGGCCCATGCGGGATCGTTCGGGATGGCGCCGGCGAGGTGATAGGCGGCCGTGCCGTCGGTGCCGGCGAGCACGAAGTTTTGCGTCGGACCGGGGTAGTGCGCTAACGCGCGCAGCGCGCTGCGGATCGAGGTTGCGCCGTCGAGCGACAGAAATGCGGCTACCGGCGACTGCGGTTTATCGTACGCATCCCAACGAACGAGCGCGATCGTGCCCGGTCTCGTTGAGTCCGCTACGCCGAATACGTGGGGCGCTCGATAGTACCGGTGCGTGACGTCGCCGCCGAACCGCACGTGAAAACGTTCGGTCACCCAATAGCGCGCGGGCAGCGAAGCGGGGGCCGCAAAAACGCTGAGCGCCGCAACGGTGCCGTTAGTTGCGCCCCAGGCGATGCGATCGTTGTGGCCGAGAATAATGCCCGGCGTTCCGGCGATCGACGCGCCGGCTGCGTGAAAGCCGGGCGCCTGCAAATCGACGAGATACCAAATGCCGGGAATCGAGAGACTCAAATGCGGGTCGTTCGCCAGCAACGCGCGTCCCGTGCGGGTGTGCGCGCCGCCCGCGGCCCATTCGTTGCTGCCGATCGGAGGACGCTCCGGTATTCGCATCGCCGCGCTTGCAGAATCGAGACGCGTCGCATTCGGCGGAGGTTGGGCGGCGTCGCGTCCGGCTATTGGGACGTCGTACTTCCAGTCGGTGAGCGGATATGCCGCGTTGTAAACGGCGTGGGGCGGCTTCGCGCTAGCGTTCCAGGCGCGGCTGCGCGCCAGCACGTCGTTCCAGGTGTCGGTGAGATCGAGTACGGTGGCGAATCCGACCGCAAGCGAGTCCTGCGGCGTCCACGCGTCGGGCGAGTAAAGCAGGATGCGAAACTCCGGCGGCCTGGGTTGCGTGCGCATCGCGGCGTTTACGCCGTCGCTAAACGCCTGCAGCATCGCGCGCCGATCGGGAGCGACGTGCTGCCATTCGCGCGCTACGATTCCGCGCACGTCGACGACGCGCGAGCGCTCGTCGGCCTTCAAAAGCGGTTTACCCAGAACTTCGGCCAGCCGCCCGTAAACGAATCGCCGCACGAGATCCATTTGAAAGAGCCGGTCCGAGCCCTCGGCATAGCCTTGAGCGAAGAAGAGATCGTGCACGTTTTGGGCTCGAACGTGCGGCACGTAACGCGCGTCGCGCACGATTTCGACCGGCGCCCGAACGCCGAGTCCGGCACGTTCGCCCGCGGTCGTCGAGGCAGCGCGCAGGCCGGCGAAGACGTTGCCGATATAGAACGCGGCGGCGAGAACGACGATTACAACGACGGCGGCCAGAACGCGCAGAACGCGTTTGATCACGCGCTAGCGCTCGATAAAAACGTCGTCGCCGACCACGCGGACGGTGTAGGATTCAACCGGCAGTACGGCCGGGAGCGTTAGCGCCGCGCCGGTCCGCACGTCGAATCGCGCTCCGTGCCGCGGACATTCGATGCACGCGCCTTCGAGAATGCCCTGATCGAGCGATCCCCCGTCGTGCGTGCAAACGTCTTCGATGGCATACATCTCGCCATCGACGTTGCACAGCATCACTTCTGCCCCATCGACGACGACGCGCTTGGTCGTCCCCGGCGCGATCTCGGACTTCTTCGCCACCGCATCACTCATGCGACGCGCATTAGCCAGCCCGCCATCCCGAGCCTCTCACCAACTCTTTTGCCGCGCCTTTCGACGAGCGGTTTAAGCAAGGGGTATGCCTTGTCATGCTGAGCTTGTCGAAGCACGAGCGGGCTACGAAGCAATGAGGTCGCGCTTCGAGAGGCTCGCGTCCTGCGATGGGCTCGGTCCTTCGACAGGCTCCGTCCTTCGACAGGCACCGTCCTTCGACAGGCTCAGGATGACAAGCGTGCTTTGTCATGTTGAGCTTGTCGAAGCACGAGCGGGTTTAAGCAAGGGGATAAGCCTTGTCATGCTGAGCTTGTCGAAGCACGAGCGGGTTACGAGTTGGCTCTAGCCGACGGAGCCTTCCATTTCCATTTTTACTAGGCGGTTGAGTTCGACGGCGTATTCCATTGGGAGTTCCTTGACGAAGAAGTCGAAGAATCCGTTGACGATCATGGCGGTGGCGTCGGCTTCGCTTAGGCCGCGGCTCATCGCGTAGAACAGCTGTTCCTCGCCGATCTTGCTGACGCTGGCTTCGTGCTCGACGGTCGAGCGCTGCTCGTGGATCTTCATGGTCGGCTTCGTGTCGCTCGCCGACTGCTCGTCCATAATCAGCGCGTCGCATTTCACGCGCGTCTTCGCCCCAACCGCGCCGGGGAATATTTCTACCAGGCCGCGGTACGTCGTCTTGCCGCCGTGCGCGCTGACGGACTTATTCGTGACGACCGACGTCGTGTTCGGCGCCGCGTGGATGACCTTGGCGCCGGCGTCTTGATGCTGGCCTTCGCCGGCGAACGCCATCGAGAGGACTTCGCCGCGCGCGCCTTCGCCCATCAGATAGATCGAGGGATATTTCATCGTGAGCTTCGAGCCGATGTTTCCGTCGACCCATTCGACCGTGGCGTTCTTGTGTGCGATCGCGCGTTTGGTTACGAGGTTGTAGATGTTGCGATACCAATTTTGAATCGTCGAGTAGCGGATCGACGCGCCTTCCATGGCGACGAGTTCGACGACGGCGCTGTGCAGCGAGCTAGTCGAAAACTTCGGTGCCGTGCAGCCCTCGATGTAATGAACCTTCGAACCCTTGTCGGCGATGATCAAGGTGCGTTCGAACTGGCCCATGTTCTCCGCGTTAATGCGGAAGTATGCCTGAAGCGGCATCTTCACTTCGACGCCCTCGGGCACGTAGATGAACGATCCGCCCGACCAGACGGCCGAGTTGAGCGCCGAAAACTTGTTGTCGCCGATCGGAATGATGGTTGCGAAATACTTCTGGACGATATCCGGATAGGTCTTAACGGCCGTATCCATATCGCAGAAGAGCACGCCGCTCTCCTCGAGCTCCTTGCTCACGCTATGATAGACGACTTCCGATTCGTACTGAGCGGAGACGCCGGAAAGAAACTTGCGCTCGGCTTCCGGAATGCCGAGACGATCGAACGTTTTTTTGATGTCGTCGGGCACGTCGTCCCACGAGCGTTCGGTCTGATCGGTGGATTTGACGAAATAGTGAATATCCGCGAAGTCGATTTCGGAAAGGAGCTTGGTGTCGCCCCACGTCGGCATCGGCTTGCTTTGGAAAATATCGAAGGCCTTGAGTCGGAACGCGCGCATCCACTCGGGCTCGTCCTTCATCGCGCTGATGCGCTCGACGATCTCCCGCGTCAGACCCTTGCCCGACTTGAAGACGTAATTCTCTTCAGTGTCGTGGAAGCCGTGACGATAATCGTCAACTAGCGCCTCAGGGGTCGTTTTTAGCTCAGTGGCCATACGGATGCGATACTTCCTCTTACTAGCAGCGGGCGAAGCCCAACCTTTAGGTTACGTCCCACCCCCACCATAGTCAAGATAGTTAAGTCAGATCTTCATTATCCATAAACCCCCGGAAACCCCAATCGTTTCGTTCCGTACCAGCGGGTCACCAAGCTAACCGCGGGCGCCGAAGGCGGGGCCCCCGGCGGCTCCGCCGCCGGGGGGCGCGGAGCGCGCAGCGCGGAGGCGCCTGTTAAACCACCCCGTGAGGGAGACGGTGTAAAGCACGAAGAGTGCTTTACACCGTCCCCCTCACGGGGTATCATGGTCGCCGGACCCCAAACGGGGTCCACGGTTCATGGGTGGGCGCGCCCTTACGCGCCATCGCGACGAATCGCACGCGCACCGAACAAGCGCCGGTAAGAGTTCGTCGATAGGTCGGGGACGTGAAACTGCACTGCAGGCGCCAGCCGACGAGGTCCGGAGGTGGGATTTCCCCCGAAGTCCAGGAGAAAATACAAAAATTGAAGGCACTCGGAACGCACATCGTGTGTGAACTCTCGGGGTGTAACTCGGACACCCTAACCGACGTTGACGGCGTTCGCGCCACGCTGATGCAGGCGGCCCGCGAGTCCAGAGCGACCATTATGGAAGTCGCTTTCCATCGCTTCCAGCCCCAGGGCGTCTCGGGCGTAGTTGTCCTGGCCGAATCGCACATTTCGATCCACACGTGGCCGGAGACCGGCTACGCGGCCATGGATTTCTACACGTGCGGCGACCATACCGACCCGTGGCTTGCTTGCGACTACGCCGCCAAAGCTTTTGGCGCGAAGAGTCTGCAAACGACCGAAATCAAGCGCGGTGTAGCCGCGACCAACGATCACTTCACGCACGTCGTGACGGTAGAGAACGAGGACCGCGCGCTAACCGCCTAACTCTCCTCGACTTTTAAGACCTCAAGGGCGCATCCGAAAGGAAGCGTCCTTTTCCTAGCACTAGATTGGGGCGTATGCCGAAAACCGAACACTGGCAGTGGTACGTCGAGGAGTTTTCCGCGACCGAGCAGCATCACCACGCGATCGAAGAAGTCTACTATGCCGGGCGCTCGCCGTATCAGAGTATCGGCGTTATCAAGACGCCCGTGCTTGGGAAGATGCTGATCCTCGACGGCGACACGCAGAGTTCGCAAAACGACGAAAAGATCTATCACGAATCGCTCGTTCACCCGGCGCTCGCGGCTGCGGCCGACCGCTCCGAAGTCCTTATACTCGGCGGC
Organism: Candidatus Baltobacteraceae bacterium; assembly: GCA_036559195.1. NCBI lineage: Bacteria > Bacillati > Vulcanimicrobiota > Vulcanimicrobiia > Vulcanimicrobiales > Vulcanimicrobiaceae > Vulcanimicrobiaceae bacterium. The sequence goes on along the minus strand of DATBTN010000045.1, from coordinate 23,787 downwards.
GGCGAGGGTGCGACGCTGCGCGAGGCGCTGCGCCATCCCGATGTCGGACGCGTCACGATGGTCGATATCGACGGTCAAGTCGTCGAACTCTCCAAAAAGTATCTGCCGGAATGGTCCGCCGGTGCGTTCGAGAATCCGCGCGCGCGCGTGATCGTCGGCGACGCGCTAAAGTTTCTCGCCGAAGACCGCGACCGCTACGGCGCGATCGTCTCCGATCTCACCGAGCCGCTCGAGGATTCGCCGAGCAACCCGCTCTTTTGCGACGAAGTATTCCGCAACATCAAGGCGCGCCTGACCGATGGCGGCATCTACGTGCTGCAAGCGAGTACCGCGGGCTTCCACAACATGTCGCTGCACGCCAAAATGGCGCGCACGCTGCGGACGTACTACAAGCACGTCGCGTCCTTTTACGCACACGTGCCGGCGTTCGATAACGATTGGGCGTTCCTAGCCTGCAGCGATCGCGTCGATGTCGCAACGCTCGATGAGGCGGCGGTGGACGCATACTGCGCGCAATTGCACGGCGAGAACTTCTTTTACGACGGTCAGACGCACCGGCGCATTTTTGCCTTGCCGCTCTACCTCCGGCGCGAACTCGCAAAGCACGGAGATACGTTCTGACGCAGCGCTATGCCGGCAAGACCGTGCTGGTAACCGGCGGCGGATCGGGCCTCGGCCGCTCGATGGCTCGCGGTTTCGCGCGCGAGGGCGCGACCGTCTGCACGATCGGGCGACGTCAAGAAGCCGTCGACGAGACCTCGCGCCTGATCGAAAGCGAGGGCGGTACGGCCTTCGGACTGAGTTGTGACGTGCGCGACGCCGCGCGAGTCGGCGACACGATCGCCGAAATCGTACGGCGTACCGGCAGTCTCGACGTCCTGGTCAACAATGCGGCCGGCAATTTCGTTAAGGAGTCCGAGCAGCTTTCACCCAACGGCTTCAAGTCGGTCGTCGATATCGTGCTGCTCGGAACGTTCAATTGTACGCGTGCGGCTTTCGACGCGCTGCGAGCCGGTAAAGGCAGCATTCTCAACATCATCGCTACCTACGCGTGGACCGGCGAGCCGGGAGCCGTGCACTCGGCTGCGGCGAAGGCGGGCGTGCTCAACATGACGCAGACGCTCGCCGGCGAGTGGGGCCGTTACGGCATCCGCGCCAACGCGCTCGCGCCTGGACCGATCCACACCGAAGGAACGGACAAAAACCTGTGGAGCGTCGGCGACGTGGAGAAGCAGCTCGTGAAAATGATTCCGCTCGGTCGCCTCGGCGAACCTGAGGACGTAACGCGCGCCGCGCTCTGGCTTTGCTCCGATGAAGCGCGCTGGATCAGCGGCAGTACCTTGACCGTGGACGGCGGGATGGCGGTGCACGGCGGAAGCTTGAACTTCCGCCGCGCCCTCGACGCCCTTACTGCGAAGAGCCCGCCTGCGCCGTAACCGGCTGCTTGAATCGTACTTCGATGACCGTTCCCGTCGGAACGGCGATATCGGTCTTGAGCGTCTGCGAGACGGCGTAGCCGCCGACGGCACCCATCAGGCCGCCGTGCGATTTGCCGGTGTGTTTGGCAATTTCGTGACCGGCGATCGCGCCCCCGACCATCATGCCGAGCGTTCGCAGATGATGGCTCTTGGGTTCGAAGTTTTTGAACGAGACGAGTTGCACGTTAACCAGCGCTTTCGTGCCGTCGGGCATCCGGATGTCGTCGAAAACGATGGTCATCGCCGGATTGTGCAGCGGTCCGGCCGCGTGCACGTTTTCCAGATGTCCGTCGATCGTCGCGCCGTGCAGCGCGGGGTTCTTATGAAGAAGCGTGTCGGTCTGAGCGAGCGCAAAGGCGTCGCCGTCCTTACTCGTCTTGGTGCCGATCGGCTGCTGAAGTTTACCGTAAAAATCGGTCCCGGCGGCGACGAGGACGGGGCCGCCGGAGGTGCCGGGTGCGGCGTTCGAACCGGCGCTTTGGGTCGTGACGTCGGAGTGGCGGCCGCAGCCTGCGAGGCCGGACGCGAGCGCGGCAACCGCTGCGAGCGTTAGGACGGTACGTTGCGTGCGTGAAGTAAACATCGAGCCCTTTTCGCGAGGGACCGCTCGACCTCTTTCGCCGTTCGGGGGGCCTCACAAAAGCACTAGACGAAGGCGAGGCCATCACCTAGGATTGTGAGGCCCATGACGATCGATCAAGAGTCGGCGCGCCGGCAGTGGGATAAGGAGAAGTCGCACTTCGTCGAGCTTCTCGATTTGCATTTGGTCAGCGTCGAGGGCGGCCGCGCCGTCATGCGCATGCCCTATCGCCCGCAGATCTCCAACGGCACCGGCGCCGTCCATGGCGGCGCCATCGTCAGCCTGTGCGACACCGTCTTCTATCTCGCGCTTGCCTCGCTCTACGGCCGCGAACAGGACACGACCACCGTCTCGCTCCAATGCAACTTTCTGGCCCCGGCGGTGCCTCCGCACGACCTCATCGCCGAGGCGAAGGTCCTCAAGTCCGGCCGGCGCATCGTTTACGGCGAGGTCTACGTTCGCAGCGGCGATATAATCGTGGCGCACGCAACGTTGAACTTTCTCAACTCCTATCCGCAAGAAAAGCCAAAGCAGTCATGACGACGACCTCTAACGATGTAAAGCGCACCGCGCTCTACGACGAGCACGTGCGCCTGGGCGCGCGGATGATTCCGTTCGGCGGATTCGAGATGCCGGTGCAGTACACGAGCATCCTGCGCGAACACGACGCCGTCCGGCACCGGGCCGGGCTCTTCGATCTCTCGCACATGGGGCAGTTTATTCTGCAGGGCGAGAACGTCGGCGCTTGGGCGGATAAGCTCACCGTCAATAACGTCGCGACGATCAAACCGCTGCAGGCCCGCTACAATATTTTCACCAACGCCGAGGGCGGCGCGCACGACGACGTGATCTTCTACCGCCTCGAAGGCCGCTGGCTGCTGGTCGTCAATGCCAGCAACGCGCCGAAAATGTGGGAACACATCAACGCGCACCTCGGCGACTCGGGCGTCAAACTGACCAACCTTCACGGCAGCAACGCGCTCATCGCGCTGCAAGGTCCCAAGTCGCTCGAAATGCTCGCGCCCCATACCGACGTCGACATCGCGAGCTTGAAGTATTATTTCTGCGCGGAAGGCTCCGTTTACGGCAAGCACGCGGTGATCGCGCGGACCGGTTACACGGGAGAAGACGGCTTCGAACTTTTTGTGGACGGTACCGATGCGGCGGAAATCTGGTCGAAGCTGCTCGCGGACAATCGCGCCGCCGGTCTCGAACCGGTTGGTTTGGGCGCGCGCGACGTGCTGCGCCTCGAAGCCGGCATGCCGCTCTACGGCCACGAGATGACCGAGACGATCACGCCGATTCAAGCTGGGATGAATTGGGCCGTCAAATTGACCAAGCCCGAGTTCCTCGGCAAGCGAGCCTTGCAGGCGCAGAGCGAGGGCGATACGTTCGCTCGCATCGCCGGGATCGTAATGGCGGGGCGCACCCCGGCGCGCGCCGGCTACAAGGTCTTTCTCGGCGACCGGGAGGTCGGCGAAGTTCGCAGCGGTTCTACGGCACCCTCGCTCCAGAATCAGAACGTCGCGACGGTGCTCGTGGAAAAAGAAGCCGCAACCCCCGGCACGCTGCTGGCGGTCGAGATTCGCGGGACTCGCCACGACGCGACCGTCGTCTCGTTACCGTTTTACAAGCGTTCCTCTTAAGTACGCACCGCAGCAAAGGAGACTAAAACCGCAGTGGCGCAGCCGCAAGACCTCTTATACAGCAAAGAACACGAGTGGGTAAAACTCAATGGCGACGTTGCGACGGTCGGAATTACCGATTACGCGCAGAACTCGCTGGGCGACATCGTTTACGTGGAACTCCCGCGCGTCGGCGCGACGATCGCGCAATTCGGCAACGTCGGCGTCGTGGAATCGGTTAAGGCCGTCTCCGATCTCTTCACGCCCATCGGCGGTGAAGTGACCGAGATCAACGGCGGACTCGAGAACGATCCGGCGCTCGTCAATCGCGAACCGTACGCCGGCGGTTGGCTCTTCAAAGTGAAGCTCTCCGATACCGCGCAGCGTAACAACCTGCTCGCACCCGCCGACTACGAGAAAGAGATCGCAGAGTAGCCAACCATGCCCTATTATCCGCACACCAAAGCCGATATCGCGCACATGCTTGCGGCCATCGGCGTCGGCTCGCTCGAAGAACTCGTGAAGGTCCCCGACAACGTGACGCTGCGGGAGCCGCTCGATATCGTTCCGGCCCTCGCCGAAGTGGACATCACGCGCCGCTTCGAGCATTTCGCGAAGAAGAACGCCGGCGTCGACTACGTGTCGTTTCTCGGTGGCGGAAGTTATCGTCACTACGCACCGCCGGCGATCATGTCGCTCGCGATGCGCGGCGAGTTTCTCACGTCGTATACGCCGTACCAAGCCGAGGTGTCGCAGGGATACCTGCAAGCCATCTACGAGTGGCAAACCTACATTTGCCTGCTCACCGGTTTGGATATCGCCAACGCGTCGGTATACGACGGGGCGACCGCGCTTGCCGAGGCGGCGATCATGGCGATCAATGCCAACGGTCGCAAGAGAGTTCTCGTCTCGCGTGCGATCAACCCGAACTACCTTCAGGTGCTCAAGACGTATTGCGACGGCCTGGACTTGCAATTGGACGAGCTGCCGATCGCACCCGACGGCACGACCGACCTGAGCGATCTGCACGCGCGGCTCGCGACCAAAGAGTACGCGTGCGTGGCCATCCAATCACCGAATTTCTTCGGGAACGTCGACGTGCCCGCACCCGAAATCGCGGCATCGATCGGAGCGAGCGGCACGGTCCTCATCGGCGTCGTCGCCGAAGCGCTGGCCCTCGCCGCCCTGCAAACGCCCGCGTCGTGGGGCGCGCAGATCGTCGCGGGCGAGGCGCAGAGCTTCGGCGTCGCGGTCGCGTACGGCGGCCCGTACGTGGGTTTCATCGCCGCGAGTAAAGAGCACATGCGCCGCATTCCGGGGCGACTCGTCGGCAAGACGCTCGATAATGCCGGCAACGACGCATTCGTGCTGACGCTTCAAGCCCGCGAGCAGCACATTCGGCGCGAACGGGCAACCAGCAATATTTGCACCAATCAAGCGCACTGCGCGCTAATCGCGACGATGTATCTCGCGTTCTTGGGCAAGACCGGGTTGCGCGACGTCGCGTCCGCCAATCTCAAGCGCTCGCGCGAACTCGCCACCCGGGTCAGTTCGATCGAGGGCTGCACGCTCGCGTTCCAGGCGCCGTTTTTTAACGAAGTCGCCGTCGACGTGCACCAGCCGGCAAAGGAGGTTCTCGCGAAACTGCAAGCGCGCGGCATTCTCGGCGGCATCGATCTCGGCCGGTTCTATCCGGAATTCTCGAACCACATTTTGATGACGGCGACCGAACTCACGACGTCGGCCGATATCGAAGCGCTCTGCACCGCACTTAAAGAGGTCGTCAATGTCCCGGCTCGCGTCTGATCACACCGCCACTCCGGTCATTTTCGAACTCGGCCAGGAAGGGCGCGCGAATGCCTACGTCGATCCCGGCGATCCGCTGAGCGATTTTCTGCCGGCGAATCTGCTGCGCGACGAGTTGCCGCTTCCCGATAATAGCGAGTTGGACGTCGTGCGGCATTTTACGCGACTCTCGCAGCGCACGTTCGGCATCGATCTAGGCTTCTATCCGCTCGGGTCGTGCACGATGAAGTACAATCCGCGCGTCAACGACGCGATGGCGAACCTGCCGGGGCTGCGCGACCTGCACCCGTGGACGCCCGACGAACTGGCGCAGGGTGCGCTGCAGATCATGTGGGAGCTCGAACACAGTCTGTGCTCGCTCTTCGGCATGGCGGCGTTTTCGCTCAATCCCGCAGCCGGCGCGCACGCGGAGCTCGCGGCGCTGCTCATCGCGAAGAAGTACTTTAGAGAGCGCGGCGAGATCGCGCGCGATAAGGTGATCGTCCCCGACACCGCGCACGGTACCAACCCGGCCTCGGCGGCGATGTGCGGATTCAAAGTGATCTCGCTAAAGAGCGACGAGCGCGGGCGCGTGAGCGTCGACGAGTTGAAGAAGGCCATCGGTCCGGACACCGCGGTCTGCATGATGACTAATCCGAACACGCTCGGACTTTTTGAAGACCACATTCGCGAGATCGCGCAGGCGGTTCACGCGGTCGGCGGCTTGATGTACTACGACGGAGCGAATGCCAACGCGCTCATGGGTAACGCGCGCCCCGGCGACATGGGCTTCGACCTCATGCATCTCAATCTGCACAAAACGTTTACCATCCCGCACGGCGGCGGTGGGGCCGGGCACGGTCCGGTCGGCGTCGCCAAGCATCTCGTCGAGTATCTGCCGACGCCCTACGTGGTAGCCGCCAAGCGATCCAACGGCGACCCCAAGACGGCGCCGAGCGACCAACTCGCCTTCCGGCTCGACTTCGATCGGCCTAAGTCGATCGGTCCGATGCGTTCTTTTTGGTCGAACTTCGCCCACGCGGTTCGCGCGCTCGCCTACATTTACGCAAACGGCGCCGAAGGCCTCACCAAAGTCTCGCAGCTCGCAGTGCTCAACGCGAACTACATCCGCGTGAACGTCCGCGACTTCTTGGAGACCCCTTACGACGAGATTTGCCGGCACGAGTTCGTCGCCTCGGCGCAAGAACTCAAGAAGGCGACCGGCGTCAAGGCACTCGACATCGCTAAGGCGCTGCTCGACCGGGGCTTCATGGCACCGACGATGTACTTCCCCCTCATCGTGCCCGAATGTCTGATGATCGAGCCGACCGAGACCGAGTCCAAGGAGACGCTCGACCAGTTCATTAGCGCCTTGCGGGAGATCGTTGAAGAGGCCAAGACCAACCCGCAGTCGATCCTCGACGCCCCGATCAATACGGTCGTCGGCCGCCTCGACGAGACCCGGGCAGCCCGCCAGCCGGACCTCCGCTGGGAAGCCTCGTCCTAGGAAGAAGGATACTCCTCCCAGCAGGCTCTTCTTGGTGGGGTCCGCTATAATTACAGTAATCAGAAGGCGACCCAAACGGGGCGCCTTTCCAGTCCTTCAGGGGCAAAACGATGCGGATCAAATACGAGGTTTCGGCCGGAGGACTCGTCCTTCGCCGACGCGAGTCGTCCTACGACGCGCTGCTTATCGGGCGGGGTTCGCCGCGTATTTGGACGTTGCCGAAGGGGCATCTCGAGGCGCGCGAATCGCACGAACAGGCGGCACTGCGCGAGGTCCGCGAGGAGACCGGTTGCTGGGCCGAGCTCATCACCAAGCTCAACGACATCTCGTACTGGTTTTACATCGGTCGCGCGAAGCATAAGAAATCGGTCACCTTCTACTTGATGCGCTATCTCTCGGGCGACACCGCTAACCACGACCACGAAGTCGACGAGGCACGCTGGTTCGACATCGCAGCTGCGAAGCGAGCGCTGAAATACGTCAACGAGAAACGCCTGATCGACATGGCGCTCGACGCGCTGGTCGCGAATCCCGCGGCCTTCGGCGACGTGCCGCTCGTCGCGAGAACGGCGGACCAGAGAAGCTCTTGAGCACCACCGGGGTAATCGCGCAGACGCAGCCGGCTTTGCCGGATGCGGACGCGGGCAAGCTGCGCATTTCGTTTGAGATCTTCGACGGCCCGCTCGATCTGCTGCTGCATTTGGTCAAGGAGCGCGAGCTCGACATCGCGACCGTGCCGCTCGCGACCGTTGCGGCGCAATATCTCTCGTACATCTCGATGATGGAAGAGCTCGACGTCGAGGTTGCTGCCGAGTATCTAGTCATTGCCGCGACGCTGCTCTTTCTCAAGTCGAAGGCGCTGCTGCCGCCGATACCGAGCGAATTCCAAGAGGACGATGACGAATCGCCCGAACAGGTCGAAGAGCGCCTGCGCCAGCGGCTCATCGCCTATTCGAAGTATCGCGAAGTCGGTCAGGAACTGCGCAACCGGCAGTTGGAAGCCGCATCGTTCTACTATCGCGACGCGGGCGATCCGATCGGCGAGATGCATCAACGCTATCGCATCGAACCGGATAAGCTGACGAAAGCCTTTCTGGCGATGTTGCGCGCCGCGCGCCCGGAGAAACGTACGATCGCGCGCGAGCGGGTTTCGCTAATGGCTTCCATGGACTACATCATGCGCCACGTTCGCGAACACGGCGAGGCGCTCTTCAGCGAGATCTGCAAAGAGCTTGGGATGTCGCGCGAATCGATCATCGTGACGTTTCTAGCGATTCTCGAACTGATTCGGCGGCATCGCGTCGGTTACGAGCAGCCCGACCTGTTCGACGACATCCGCCTTTTCCCGATCACCGCCGCCGCCGCCGCTGGGACGTAACACGTGCAGATAACCGAAACGCAAGAGCAGCATGAGACCGAAGAGACCGTGCTGCGGCTGCAGCGCCCCATCGAGGCTCTGCTCTTCGTCGCGAGCGAGTCGCTCACGATCAAACAACTCGCCAAACTGACGCACGCGACCGAAGTCGAGATCGCGACGACCCTGCAGCGCATCGAATTGGAGTACGCGGATCGCGGCATCGTGCTGCGCGAGATCGCGGGCGGCTACCGTTTCGCTAGCGCTCCGCTCGCGCGCGAGGCGGTCGAGGCGTACTTGCTGCCCCCGAAAAGCAATCTCTCGACGCCCGCGCTCGAAACGCTCGCGATCGTCGCGTACATGCAGCCCGTTACCAAGAGCGAGATCGAAGCGATTCGCGGAGTGGCCTCCGATAGCGTGGTCTCGACGCTGCTCGATCGGGTCTTGCTTGCCGAAGCCGGCCGCAAAGACGTGGTCGGCCGCCCGATGCTCTACAAGACGACGCCGGAGTTTCTCGAGTCCTTCGGACTGCGCTCGCTCGACGATCTCCCCGAAATGGAACTCGAACAAGGGCAGCCCCTCGAACTCGACCTGCTGACGGCGAACATTACGGCGAACGTTCCGGCCGATTCCGACGCCCCCCCTACCGAGACGGCGGAAGAACCAACGAGCCAGCAATGACGCCGGACTTTTCTCCGCTGGCCGACGCATACGCGGCTAATCGTACTGGCGGCGCGATACCGCTAGCTTACATGCAGTACCTCTATCTCGGAAAGAAGTTTTAAGATGCGGCTCGGCGTGCACGTGCGCGTTTCCGGCGGCTATGCTGCCGCAATCGACTACGCCAAACGCGTTGGCTGTACGGCGCTGCAGATTTTCTCGAGCAACCCGCGCAGTTACCGCACCTCGGCGCCGGATCGCCCGTCGCTCGAAGCGTTCAAAACGCTGCGAATCGCCGCGGGCATCGATCCGTGCGTCATCCACACGCCCTATCTGATCAACCTCGCGAGCGAAGATCCAAAAATCTGCGAGGGGTCGCTGCGATTGCTCAAACACGATATCGAAGTTGCCGGGATCGCCGGCATTCGCTACGTCAACACCCATCTCGGATCGTACGGCAAGCGCGATCGCAGCGAGGGATTCGCCGCCGCTTGCCGGCTGCTCGAAGCCGCGCTCGAGGGCATTCCTCCGAACGTCTATCTCGTGATGGAAAACTCCGCCGGTGCGGGCACGCTCTGCGGCGGCACGCTCGAAGAGTTGGGCCGATTCGTTAAAACGCTCGATCACCCGCAACTCGGCGTATGTCTCGACACGGCCCACGCGTGGGCGGCGGGATACGAAATTAACTCGCAGCGCGGCGTCGACGCCTTCATCGACGAAGCCGCCGAAGCGATCGGGCTCGACCGGCTCCACATGTTTCACTTTAACGACACGGAGATTCCGCTCGGCGGAAATCGCGACCGCCATCACCACATCGGCGAAGGCCTCATCGGTTTCGAGGGATTTCGCGCGCTCGCAACCCGCACCGAACTGCGCGAAAAAACCGCGATTCTCGAAACCCCAGGCGAAGAAGCCGACGACCTGCGCAACATGGAAACCATCAAAGCCATCTTCACCGGAGCCGGCGCCCCCGTGTAAAAAAATGCACCCACGCACGGCTTCGACAAAGCTCATGCTTCGACAAGCTCATGCTTCGACAAGCTCATGCTTCGACAGGCTCAGCATGACAAAAAAAAAGAACCCCCTTGTCATCCTGAGCCTGTCGAAGGACGACAAAGCTCATGCTTCGACAGGCTCATGCTTCGACAGGCTCATGCTTCGACAGGCTCATGCTTCGACAGGCTCATGCTTCGACAGGCTCAGCATGACAAAAAAAAAGAACCCCCTTGTCATCCTGAGCTTGTCGAAGGATGCACGTCGTGATCAGAGGCGTATGTGATCGCGCATTTTGATGTCGATGCTTTTTACGCTAGCGTGGAGATTCGCGACGATCCCACGCTGCGCGGGAAACCGATGGCGGTCGCCGGGAGCAGCCGGCGGGCCGTCGTGTTGACGGCGTCCTACGAAGCGCGACCGTTTGGCGTGCGTTCGGCGCTCCCACTGTACAAGGCGCTGACAGCGTGCCCGCAACTCGTGGTCGTAGCGCCGAATATGGCGAAATATCGCGCCGCCTCCCACGACATCTTTGCGATCTTTCGGCGCCGGGGCCACGCCGTCGAGGGGCTTTCGTTCGACGAAGCCTTCATCGACTTCGGTGCGATGCCGCTAAACGAGGCCATCGAGTTAGCGCGCGTGGTTCGCGCCGAGGTGCTGAACGAAACCGGCCTTACCGTAAGCGCCGGCGTTGCCAGCGGCAAGATGGTCGCCAAGATTCTCTCGGATTCGGCAAAACCCAACGGGCTGCAAGCGCTCGCGCCCGGCGAAGAAGAGGCGTTTCTTGCCGGGCTGCCGGTCGGCCGCCTGTGGGGCGTCGGACCGAAGACGCAAGCGCGACTCGCGCGACGCGGCATCGCAACGATCGGTGACGTCGCCGCGCTCGACGAACTGCAGGCGCGCGCGATTTTCGGAAACTGGGGTGCGGAGCTGCGCCAACTCGCGCGCGGTATCGATCCGCGCCGCGTCGAGTCCGAGCGCGAGACGAAATCGATCTCGACCGAAGAGACCTTCGAATACGACGTGCGCGACGAGCGCGTGCTGCTCGATATTCTGCGCGTGCAGTCGAACGAACTCGCCGAGAAACTCGCGCGAGACGGACTCTGCGCGCGCACGATCGGCATCAAAATAAAAACGGGCGACTTCGCCATTCTCGGCCGGCAGACGAACTTAGCCGAGCCGACGATGGATGCCGAGCGCATCTTCGCGGCTGCCGCGTACTGCCTCGACCGAGCGAATTTGCGTCGCTCCCCGGTGCGGCTGATCGGTACTCGCGCCGCCTCACTCGAACTCGGAGGACCTCAACAGGCTAGCCTGTTCGAGACCTAGATGTGGTCCGTGCTCCAAACGCCGTCGCTTGCGGCCGGCACTTGGGCTAGGCGCACGAAGGTGGCACCGGGCGTTGTAAGCGGTGCCGCCATCCAAATCGCGTCGGTTCGCTTGCGGACGGATCCACGCGGGAGCAGGTCGCGCGTTATTTCGGGAGGCAGCCAGCCGGTGATGCGCCGCAAATCGCCCGCGGCGCCGCGCAGCAAGCGCGGGATCATCGCTTTTGCGTCGTCGTCGGCAAATCCGAACTCATCGACGACGTAGCAATCGCGAACCGGTTCGCGTTGCCCGAGCACGTAAGCGACGACGCGGCGGTTACGATGAACGACGAGATTGGTCGGCGCTCCGGTGGCATGCTCGGATCCGTGTCGAATACGCATTCGAACCCAATCCCACACGATCGGCGAACGTTCGAAACCCCACGCACGGCGCTGCGCTTGCTCCTCGAAACACTTGCGCACGCCCGTCCAATCCCGATCTCCGGCGGCGGTTACCTCGATCCGGCCGCCGTCGAGAGCGTCGGAACGAACGGATATCGAGCGCGATGGAAGCTCGACGAATCCGATCGCCTTATAGAATTGCGGATGAATATCGGAAAAGAGATAGGCGAAGTCTACTCCCGCCGACCGGGCCTCGTCGAGCGCGAGCGCGAGCATCGCGCTCGCGAAACCCCGGCCGCGTTCGGGCGGGGGCGTGAAGACCGCACCGATGCCGACGGCGTGTAACCGCTGATTCTCCAAGCGTACGACGCGATCGTACCGCTTGAAGGATGCCAGCAGCCGTTCGCCATCGTACAACCCAAACGTTCGGTACGAGCGCTTGCCGTATGTCGAGCCGGCAATCTCGAGCGTTTGCGCGATGTACGCGTCGTGACTGCGCCCGTTCGCCCACAACTCCGCCGTCTGCGGCAAAACGCGCTCCGCGTAGGAAGCGGCCGGGATCTCCTGTAGTTTCACTGCTTATCCAACCGAATAGACCGTGCGAGCGGGGCGCCAGCGATCCGAACGGTCGATCGCTCCGGGGATGGCCGCCTTCTGAAGTTCCGTCAAGAATTCGGGGGCCGTGATCCCGCGAGTGGATCGTTCGCTCGACGTGACGAGCGCCGTACGCCGCGCGCGCCGCAGCGCGTAGACGAACGCGCGACGCTCTTCCTTGTTGTACTGCTCGCGAGCTTTGGTGCGGAACATGTAATACGTGAACTTCGCGGTGCGCGCCGCCACCGCATCGCCGGCGTTTTCTTTCGCGATCATTCCCAGGCTCGGACTGTAGAGGAACGCATCCGGCGCGTACCAGCGTGGAAACGCGCCGGCCCGAACGTTCGGCAGGACGACGTGGTCGAATTCGTGACCGCGCGCGGCATCGATGCTCATGATTCGGACCGCGCCAGGCCCGGTTGACGACTCGCAGGCCTCTAGATCGCTCTGCGCCCGCGCGTCGGCGTACTCGAGAAACTCGCCGAGCGACGCGTCGGGATGGGATCCCGCAAATGCGTCGATCCGGTCGAGCAAACGCCGCAGAACGCGCTGCTGGCGATCCGCTCGCGCCGACCCGGCATCGCCGGCGCGTGCCAAACCTTCGTCCCAGATCGCGCGTGCGAGATCGGGCAGCGAGAGCGAGCGTGAAGCGCGAACCCACGACGTGCGCAGCGCGCGAAAGCGCAGAAGCCGTTCGCGCGCCGGCACGGTCAACTGTGCGTCCTGGTCGCCGCGCGTCACGTTCCATCCGAGCCGCAGATCGCGCTTGGCGTCCCAGCGGCCCGCGCGGGTACTTTCGGGCTGCTCGGATTCAAAGAGCATCGCCTGCGCGTCGGGCGGTTCGTTACAGAGCGTGTAGAGCGACGCATCGGAGAGAGCGAATGCCGGGCCCGAGAGCGTACGCAGCAGCAGATCGTGACGATACGGATCGTGCACGTTCCACAAGAGCGCGAGCGCGTCGAGCGCGGCCGGCTGGAGGAACAAATTGAGATCGCCGACGATCTCAACGCAGACGTTTCGATCGAGCAGCGCCTCTTCGTACGCGCGAACGTTTGCGACCGAGCGAAAGAGGATGACGATGTCGTCGTGCGCTGCGCCGGCCGCGAGTAGTTCGATCGCGTATTCGCTGATGTACTGCGTCTCGGCGCGCCGGGTCGCCGCGCGAAAGAGCGAGAGTCCCACTTCGGCCGACGCCGAAATCGGCACGCGCGCCGCGCTTCCCGCCAAATGGTTTGCCGCCAACTCGAGCGCGAAGGGGCTGCGATGCTGATCCACGAGGTCGACGCGTTCGCCCGCAACGGCAAAGACGCGATCGGGACGCGCGCCGCGAAAGCGTTCGGTTGCCGAGTTCGCATCGCCCGCGAGCGTGACGCCGTCGAGCCCGTCGCCGTAGACGGCTTTGAGCAGTTCGAGCTCACCGAGGCTCAAATCTTGTGCGTCGTCGACGAACGCGACGGGGTAACGTTCGCGAACCGCCGCGGCTTCGGCGGGCCGTTCGTGCAGCACCCGCGTCGCCTCCGCGACGGCGTCGCGGGCGGTCAAACATCCGTGTGAGACGAGCAAATCGAGATAGGAAGCATAAAGTTTGGCGAGGATCTTGGCGAGATCGATTTCGCGACGATACTGACGCTGCAGCTCCGCCGCCGATACGTCGAGCGAATCGCGATAGCTGTCCTTGGTGTAGAAGAGCAGATCGGGGTGCGCGAGATTCGGCGGTTGCGCGTAGAACGCGGCGGCACCCGTGAGGGCGCTCTGCAGAAACGCGTCGGGCGCGATCTGCGCGGAACGCAATTTGCGGATCAGGCGAAACGCCGCCTCGAGAAAACGCGACGGCGCGCGCAATCCGGGCACCTCGGGATCGACCTGAGCCTCGACGAACTCGGCCCATTCGAGCGTGAGCAGCGGAGCCGCCGCGCGTTCGAAAATCACCGCGGCCGCAACGTCGTCGATTAGCTCCAGGGGGCGCTCGAGCCCGCTCGACGGGGCGTCGCGCAAGAGACGCAGCGCGAAGCGGTCGATGGTCTCGGCGTGCGCGGCGTCGCCGTCGAGTTTTTCCCGCAGAGCCTCGAGCGAGGGTTCCGACGAGCCGAGGACGATCGGCGCCGAACCTTCCAGCCGAGCCGCCCGAATGCGTCGAGCGAGTTCCGTCGATTTGCCGCTGCCGGCGGGGCCCGCGATGATGGTACTCATCGCCCGAACTTTTCTTCGTGCGGTGCCGGACGATCGATGCAGGCGTCCTTGTAGACGCAGTACGTACACGTTTCGGGATCGGCCGTGACCGCGAAGCGCGTGATCTCCCCGGCGGTGAGTTCGCGACAGAGCTCGATCATGCGCGCGCGCGCGCGCTCTAACTCGCCGATCGAAATGAGGCCGGTCGGGCTGCTCGAGCGCGCGTTCTCGCCGAGTGCCACCGGCACGACTTCGAGCGAGATCGGGCGCACGTCCAGGAGTGCGTCTTTGAGCGGAACGAGTGCGAGGCGCGTGACGCGATCGCCCTGCGCCGTGCGGGCCCAGTAATAGAACGGCAGTTGAAAGTCTTTGAAGTGCCGCACTTTTTCGCGGTATTCGGCGGCGCTCGTCGCGATCGCGCCGGTTTTGTAGTCGATGACCGCAACGTTCCCGGTGCGATCGTCGCGGTCGAGCCGGTCGATGTACCCGATGAAATTGAAGCCCTCGAGTTCGAGCTCGGCCCCCAGCTCGTTGCCGACTACGGTAAACGGTGCGCGGCCGGCTTCGGCGACGATCCACTCGACGTAGCGCAGCGCGGTGCGTTGCGCGCGCCGGCGCTGTAGCTCGTATTCGACCGGCGTCTCGAATCGATTCTTGAATCGATCGAAAGCGGCGTTGACATACCCCTGGATCTTGCGGCGCAACTCTTCGGCACCGGTATCGCTCGGATGCGGAAATTCGAGGTGGAGCGCCTCGAGGGCGGCGTGAAAGGCGGTTCCGTAAAATGAGGCCGACGAACCCCGGTCCTCAACGGCCGCGCAGAGATACCGGTAGTACCACTTGCGCGGGCATTCGGCGAACGTATTGAGCGAGGATGCGCTAAAGTGCGAGTGACGCGTACGCATTCCGCTCTCCGGTTCCGGCGCGACCGGATCCGCCAGCGCGAAGCCTTCCGCGGCGCGCGGGCCGGCGTCGCTCTCGGTCGCAAGATCGAACTCGCGCGCGATGACGGCGGCTGCGTCGTCGCCTGCGCCCGCGACGCGATCGAGTTTCTCCCGAAACGCAAAGAGTGCTTCGCGCGCGTCGCCGCCGACGGCTAAACGCTCGCGAGCGAGCGAATCGAGCAGCGACCCGTCGCGCGCCGCAAGCGTTACGTACGCCGTTGCGATTTCGTGCGGTACGCCGGAGAAGGGCGAACGAAGTAGTCGCCGCGCGTGCCGATCGCTGCGATCGCGTTGCCACGCAAGTCCAGCCGCGACGAAGGCACGAAGTTCCGGAGAAGCCACGCTGCCTCTTTGGGAGACTTACGGAGGCGCCCCTGCTCGTCGCGTGTAACGGCGTCGCATGCGACGGATCGTTATCGGTATCAGCGGCGCCAGCGGGAGTCTTTACGGCTACGCCGCACTACGCGCGTTGCGCGAGATCGACGAGATCGAGACCCATCTCGTGCTCAGCGGGCAAGCCAAGCAAACGATAGAACTCGAAATGGACAAGACCGCGGCCGATTTCGAGGCGCTGGCCGACGTCGTGTACTCGGACGACGATCTGGCCGCATCGATTTCGAGCGGTTCCTTTCTCACCGACGGGATGCTCGTGATTCCGTGTTCGATCAAGAGCGCGGCGGCGATCGCCCACTCACTCAACTCGAACCTCTTGGTACGGGCCGCCGACGTTTGCTTAAAGGAGCGGCGTAAACTCGTGCTCGTCGTTCGCGAAACGCCGCTGCATCTCGGACACCTTCGCACGCTCACCCAACTCGCCGAGATGGGCGCCGTGCTGCTGCCGCCGATTCCGGCGATGTATGCTAAACCTCAAAGCGTCGACGACATCGTGGCGCACACCGTGGGCAAAGCGCTCGATCAATTCGGTATCGCCAACGATCTCTTCAAACGCTGGCGTTCGCCGCAATGAGCCGTTCTGCCAGCGCGATGTCGCTGAGGCGATCGACGTTTACGGCGGTCTCGGCATAGGGCGAGACCACCGCGCGGACCGGCGCGCCGACGAGCCGCGACGCGCGCCGTTCGGCGTCGGCGATCGAGAGACGGCGAACCGCAAATTTCGCCAGGACGTCCCAGCCGAAGAGCGAGGCGAGCTGCAGCGGGTTCTTTCGGGCGTGACCGAGCCGCTCGATAAACGACGCGAGTGCCGGATAGGCGCGCGGCTTGATCGTAACGAAGCCGCCGCCGCAGTACGTGCCGTCGCGCAGCCGCGCCCACGTGTGCGGCACTTCGGGAAAGCGCGCCGCATGCGTGCGCTTTTCCAGACAACCGTAGGTGATATCGGCGTTCGCCGCGCGCGCGCGCGCGATAAAGTCGGCGATCGCTTCGGGGGTGAGAACCGGCAAGTCCGAGGTGCTCACGAGCACGTCGTCGTCGGGCGGCAGGTCGCGCAAACCGCTCGCGAGGCTGTCGCGAATCTTCCGGCCGTCGGCACGGCACTCGTCGGCTAGCTCGAGCGCTCGGCTGCCGTGCGCCTGCGGCGGAGCCACCACGATGATGCGCCCGACCTGCGGCGTCGCGCGCAGGGCCTGCAGCGTGCGGGCGACCAGCGGCACGCCCGCGATATCGATAAACGCTTTGTTGGGGGCGCCGGGTGTGTGCGCGGCGAGTTCGTCCGGAGGGCCGCCGGCGAGGACGACGGTCGTGATCTTCACGCGGCGGTCCGCCACGCGGAACCGGCGGCAAATGCCGCGCGATGAACGCCGTACGTTTTCGGCAAGTCGATTCGCGCGGCCACGGCGGCGGCATCTTCGGCCGTGCGCGTCAGTGCGAACACGCAGGAACCCGAACCCGTGAGCAGCGCGCGCGAGGCGCCGGCTCGCCGCAAAGCATCGAGAGCCGACGTTATCTCCGGCGATCGCCCCGCGATTGCCGTTTCGAAATCGTTGTGCAGCAGTTCGACGGCGCGCTCGAACTGCGCGCTCTGCAGCGCGGCCAGCACCGCCAGGCTGCTCGAGGTATTGCGCGTCCGAGTCGGGCGTTCGCTCGCATCGAGCGCGGCGTACGCCGCTGCGGTTGAAACCGCGACCGGCGGCGCGACGACGACGGCATGCCACGGTGGCAGCGCGCCCGCGGCGGTTATGCGCTCCCCCGTGCCTTCAACGAGCGCGCCGGTTTGAACCAGAAAGAACGGCACGTCGGAGCCCAGCGACCGGGCGATGGAAAGGTAGTCGCGCTCGCCGACGGCGCCGAACGCGCCGTTTTGCGCGGCGAGCAAAATGGCGGCGGCGTCGCTCGATCCACCGCCCATGCCGGCACCGGTCGGGATCCGCTTGCGCAGGTGAACGCCGTAACCGCTCTGCGCAAGGTCGAGTGCGGCGAAGGCGCGTTCGACCAAATTCCCGGATGCGAGCGACGGGTCGTCGCACGAGAACGCGAACGCGGGCCGGGTGCGGTCGATCTCGATCTCATCGTAGAGATCGATCGGCACCATGACGCTGCGCAACGCATGCAAGCCGTCGCCGCGGCGGCTCAGGACTTCGAGCGTCAGATTCAGTTTCGCCGGCGCGCGCAGCAGCAAGGGAGCGGTCATGGGCGGTGACGTGCGCGGCTCGTAAGCCGTTACCCTTGTACGCCGAGCCCTCACAGGGGTTATCAACGACCAGGGGCGTAGAGAGAGAGTTCATGCGATCGAGCTACGACGCGCAGCACAACGAGTTTTGCGCTTACGTCTTACCGGAAGGCGAGACGCCTTATGGCCTGTTGCTCGGAAATTTCAAATCGTTCGCGCAATCGACCGCCAAAGGCGGCGTTCGCGGGCTCTGGGATGCCGATACCGACCAGATCATCTTCGGCACCCATCAGATCGCCTATCGCTTGCGGGACGTCAAGAAGACCTATTTTCCGCATCAAATCGAGCGCGAGTTTACGTTCCTGCCGTACGCGCAGATCTCGGAATTCACGCTCGAGGACCGCGTGCACGTCACCGAGGCGTTCTTCGTGCCCCACGGGCCCAAACACGATCGGACGGTCAGCTTCGTCGTCGACGTAACGCTGTACAATCCGGGCCGCGACGCGGTCGAAGTCGCGGTTTTTCCGTGGGCTCTGTTGGTGGGGCAGCGGTTTTACGGCGAACCCGAGCACGAAGTCAGCGCGACCGTGGAAGGCTCGTTCATCCGTTCGAAAAACCAGCAGAGCGGCGCCGAACGCTGGTGGGGCGGATCGCGCGAGCCGCATGCCGGCATCGTGGGATTGCGCGAACAAGTGATGCTTCACAGCATGCGCACCGGATCGCTTCGCCCGGAGGAACATCTCGATGAGGTAACGCCGGCGCTGGCCGAATGCGTGAGCCGGCGAATCTTCGGCGCGTTCGAATATCGCATTACGATCGCTCCGGGTTCGCGCGAATCGCTGCGCTTGGCGGTGGTCTTTCATAAAGACGGCCGCGAAGCATCGCGTCCGGCGCTCGAGCAGTTGCTGCACGATCCCAAAGCGCTTCACGAGACGCAGCGCTATTTCGCGGGAAAGCTCGCCGACGCGCGCTTTATGACGCCCTCGCCATCCGTGAGCCGCGGGGTGGTGTGGGCGAAAGCCAACATGCTGCGCGTGATCAAGGAGTACCCCAACGGCTGGGGTTCGACCAACTCGCCGCCCTCGGATATTCTGGTTTCGCGAGATACGTCGTGGTTCGTTCACGGTTACGATTACTTCTTGCCGAAATTCAGCCGCGACGCGATCGAAGTATTCAATCGCTTCGTGGAAGAGAGCGGCCAAATGATCGAGTACGTGCGGGGCGTCAACGCGTTCAAGACCTCCTACGATTTGAACATCAACGACGATACGCCGCTGCATCTCATCGCCATGCTCCATCACTATAACGCGACGATGGACGAGCAGTGGGTTCGCGACTCGTTCCCGCTGATTTGCAAGATCGCGGATTACATGCTCACGCAAAAAGACGAGAAGGGGCTGCTGTTCTGCCGCGCGGGCGGCGTCGATATGTTCGGCATCAGTTCGTGGCGCAACATCATTCCGTATTACACGCTCGACGGAGCGGTGACCGAGATCAACGCCGAAGGCGTCTTCGCGCTCGAGTCCGCGGCGATGCTCGCCGCGGTCGTGGGCGATAACGAGCGCTGGCAGCGCTACTCAAACGAAGGCCAAGCGTTGCGCGAAGCGATGATGCAATCGCTGTTTAACGAAGACACCGGCGCCTTCGTTATGAACTACGATCAGGATCAAAATTACCAAGATAACTTCACGGCCGATGAGATTTTTCCGGTGCTCTTCAACGTCGCCGACGCCGAGCAGCGGCGCGCGATCCTGCGACGGTTGAGCGAGGCGGATTTCGTAACGCCGGTCGGCTTGCGCACGGTCTCGACCGCGGACTCGTGGTATTTTCCGTCGCACGGGTTCGGGCTGCTCGGCGGGGTCTGGCCGGATCTCACGCTCTGGTTCGTCGTCGCGCTCGCGCGCAACGGGATGACGAACGAGGCCGTGCATTGGCTCGAAGCGATCTACGATACGATGGAGGGCGGGAGCGCGCGCAACACGGTTCCCGGCGAGTTCGGCGAGTGGTTCGACGGCGGCTCGCTGACCAATCGCGGCATGTACCTCTCGCCTTGGACGGGCGCGAAGTATCTCTGGGGCGTCGCGGAGACCGTCGGCGGTCTCGACGGTTATCGCACGAGCGGACGGCCGCATCTCGTGCCGCTCCATCCGCGCGGATGGAACTGGGTCGCGGCCGCACGCGTGCATTGGGGCGGCCGGCGCTGCACCTACGTGATCGATCTGCTAAAAAACGTGATCTACGGCGACATGCCCGAACTTTCGGCGGAGGAACCGTTCGTGTGCATCCACGCCGGGCGCGACGTCAGCGACGAGGTTACCACCTCGCCCGTGGAAGTCGGCGCCGTCGCGTTCGAGGACGAACGCGGCTCGGTACGCGTCTTTCTCTGCAACATGAACGATGCGATTCGCAACGTTTCGATCGAGTTTCGGGGCGTCACCGAACGGGCGCATCTCGCGGCGGGCGAACTGCGCGAACTGCCGATCGTCGGCACCCCGGCCGACCGCCAAGCACGAGCCGCTGCCCGCGACATCGCTCCCCAGCTGGCGCCGGTTTGAGGCCGGGGAAACAGGACCGGAGCGGGACGCCGCCCTACTAGACTGCGGTGTTGGATCCGTCGAAGCGTTTCGTTACCCTCGTCCTGGCCGTTGGCATCCTCGTGCTGGTCATCGCGATCGCCCTCGGCGAGCGGATGGGCAACCGCGTGATCGGCCAAGTGACCGAGAAGCGCCTTTCGAACATCGTGCCGGTTACGGTAACGCCTGCCCCGCAACAAAGCAACGCGCCGTACGGCCCGGATTGGAAGCGCTCGCAGGTGCTCACCGCCGCCGGGGATCCGGCGTTTCCCGATCCCCGCGTGCCGCCCGTCCCGCTTCCGACCGCGCCGCCGCGACCGAACCCGAAGGTGACCGAAACGCCCAAGCCGGTGCTCGCGACGCCGACTCCGACCCCCAATCCAAACCTGCCGATTTGGCGGCGCCTAGCGCCGCTGCCGACGCCCACGCCCCAGACCGCGGCCTCGGGGACCCCGCCAACGCCCGTCCCCGGCCCCAGCATCTCGCCGCAACCGTAAGCGTTCTTAATGTTCCCATTGGTTGGCCCATAACTCTCCTGGTAGAATAGGGACAAAGAGTGCAATGGATTCGACAACGCCGAGTCCTCCCTGGGAGACCATCGTGGCTGATACCGGAACGATCACCGTAAAGCGCGGGCTCGCGCAGATGCTTAAGGGCGGCGTCATCATGGACGTCGTGACCCCCGAACAAGCCGTCGTCGCGCAGGAGGCGGGTGCCGTCGCCGTGATGGCCCTCGAGCGAATCCCCGCCGATATTCGCGCCATGGGCGGCGTAGCACGCATGAGCAACCTCGAGCTGGTGCGGTCGATTATGGACGCCGTCACGATTCCGGTGATGGCGAAAGTTCGCATCGGTCACTTCGCCGAGGCGCAGGCGCTGCAGGCACTCGGCGTCGATTTCATCGACGAATCCGAAGTGCTGACGCCGGCCGACGACAAGTATCACTGCGACAAACACGATTACACCACGCCGTTCGTCTGCGGCGCGCGCGATCTCGGCGAGGCGCTGCGGCGCATCGCGGAGGGCGCGGCCATGATCCGCAGCAAAGGCGAAGCCGGAAGCGGCAACATCGTTGAAGCCGTGCGCCACATTCGCGCGATTACCGATGCGATTCGCGAACTCTCGGTCGCGCCGAAGGAAGAACTCGTCGCCCGCGCGCGTGATTTAGGCGCGCCGCTCGAACTGGTGCAGGCAATCGCGCGCGATGGGAAGCTGCCCGTCGTGCTGTTCTGCGCGGGCGGCGTCTCGACGCCGGCGGATGCGGCGCTCATGATGCAGCTCGGAGCCGAAGGCATCTTCGTCGGAAGCGGCATCTTCAAATCCAACAACCCCAAGGCGTTCGCGAAAGCGATCGTCGATGCGACCACGCACTTCGCCGATCCCGCCGTGATCGTCGCGGCGAGCCGATCGCTCGGCAAAGATTCGCAGGCCATGGAAGGCATCGACCTGCGCAAGCTGCCGGAGTCCGAACTGCTGGCGCCGCGAGGCAACTAGCGCTTGGACCGGCCGCTCCTCATCGGTGTTCTCGCGCTGCAGGGCGACGTGGTCGAACATGTCGCCGCAACGCGGCGTGCCGGCGCGGCGACCGTCGCCGTAAAAACGCTGACCGATCTGGAACGCATCGATGGTCTGATCGTTCCCGGCGGCGAGTCCACCACGGTGATGAAACTGCTCGCCCGCTTCGATCTTGGCGATCCGATCCGGCGCCGCGTGCGCGACGGAATGCCGCTTTGGGGCACGTGCATGGGGATGATCGTCGTCGCGCACGATGTCGCCGGACTCGAGCAGCCGACGCTCGACCTCATCGATATCTCGGTTCGGCGCAACGCATTCGGCCGCCAGAACGATTCGGCCGAAGTTCCGCTCGCGATTCCCGTTCTCGGCGGCGAGCCGTTTCCGGCGGTCTTCATCCGCGCGCCCTGGGTCGAGCGTCTCGGCGCGGGCGTCGAGCAACTCGCGCAACGCGACGGTCACGGCGTGATGGTGCGAGCCGGCAACGTGCTCGGCACCGCGTTCCACCCGGAATTGACCGGGGACATCCGGGTTCACGCCTACTTCCTCGAAATGGTGCGAAAAGCGACGCGGGGCGAGCCAGGGAAGGAACGCAGCGTCGCATAAGTCTTTCGCACGATGAGTTCGCAGGCCGCCCCTCATGCGAGGGCTGGGGTTCTTACGACGACCGAACCGTTGCTCACCAACGTGAACATCGCGGGGCCTTTGGGCCCCGTTTGCGTTTTTACGGCGTTCTGCGGGCGGGAACGAGCGGCGTGAGCGAAGTTCTCGTCCTGAACTTCACGTACGAGGCGCTCAACATCACGAGCTTCCAGCGCGCCGTGCGCTTGCTTTTCGCGGGCAAGGCGGAGCTGGTACACGGGCGCGACCGGATCATCTCGTCGGCGACCTTCGAGATGCGCATGCCTTCGATCATCCGCATGCTTTATTACATCAAACGGCCCATGCAGCGCGTCGCGCTCACGAAGAAGAACATCCTCATCCGCGACGATCACGTCTGTCAGTATTGCGGGCTGCACGGGGATCGCCTGATGACCGTCGATCACATCGTCCCAAAAAGTAAGGGCGGCCCGTCGACGTGGGAAAACCTCGTCTGCGCCTGCATGCGCTGCAACAATCGCAAAAACAACCGCACGCCGGACGACGCGAACATGAAACTGCGGCGCAAGCCGCGGCAGCCGAAGTACATTCCGTGGATCCAAATCAAGCGCAACACGCTGCCCGGCGAGTGGTGCAAGTTCTTGTTCCTCTACAACGTTTCGATCGAGGAACGCATAGAATAGCCTCCCTTCGAGGTCCGCGCTCCCGATTGGCCTAATCTCCGCTTACCGTGACCACCGATGCGAGCCGGCTGTGGCTGCCGTTTACTCAGATGCGAATGTTCGACCGGGCCGAGCGAACCTTCGTGCGCGGCGACGGCTGCTATCTGCACGACTCGCGGGGCCGCCGCGTATTCGACGCGGTCAGCTCGATCTGGACGACGATTCACGGTCACGGGCATCCGGCAATCGTCGGCGCGATCGCGGAGCAGGCCGCCAGGCTGGATCATGCGACGCTGCTTGGTGCTACGAACCCCGTTGCCGAGGAATTGGCGCGACGGCTGACGGCGCTTGCGCGCATGGACTACGCGTTCTTTTCCGGCGACGGCGCGAGCGCGATCGAAGTCGCTTTGAAGATGGCGTTGCAGTACTGGCAGAACGTCGGCGAGCCGCAGCGCACGCGTTTCGTGCGTTTGACC
>DATBTN010000044.1 GCA_036559195.1 Candidatus Baltobacteraceae bacterium | reverse complement strand
CGGGGCCGGTGTGTAGCGGTAGACTATGGTGAATCCGCTTGGAGCGGTTTGTGTCGACAGTTCTAGTAGTCGCGCGTATGTCGTGCCGACGATACGAACTTGCGTTATGGCGTTGCCGCCTGCGACATCGGGCCCGTAGCCAAAATGCACTGCGGCGGGCCGCAGCGGGCCGCCACCATAGAGCGGCTGGTAAATCGGTGACGCCGGATCCTGCAGCGCGGTAATTGGATACGTTGTCGCCGCGAAGGAGCGAACCTCGCCGATCGCCGCCCCGTCGGCTTGCGGCACCGCTCCGGGCTGCGCGTAGAGGTATCGTTGGAGCGAGTGGGATGTTTTATCGTAGGTGTACGCCCAGAACGAGTCTCGCCCGCGGCCGTCGCGCATAAAGAAGTCGAGTTCGTGCCGGTCGGTGTTATCGGCACCGCGAACGTCGCGCGTCGGCGTAAAGATCGCCCACGACGAGTCCGCTTCGGCCTCCCAGCGGTTGACGAGCGCCTCCAATGCCGCGTGCTCGTTGTCGCGCGCGTTCAGCGTGGCATTCCATCGCAGCACGTGCTGTAGCACCGACAACAAACCAAGCATGACGATAACGGCGACGGCCATACCGACGGTTACCTCAATAAGCGAAAGCCCACGCTCGCGCGACTCCACAACACACCAAGTGCCCGCGCGCCCTCACGCAGCGACACGAACGCGACACTCCGTCCTTCGACAGGCTCCGTCCTTCGACAGGCTCAGGATGACAATGGGAACGCTTTTTTGTCATGCTGAGCTTGTCGAAGCATGGGTGCGCGTCATTCACCCGTCGTTCGACTGGGTCCGTCCTTCGACAAGCTCCGTCCTTCGACAGGCTCAGGATGACAAAGGGAACGCTTTTTTGTCATGCTGAGCTTGTCGAGGCATGGGCGCGTGTCATTCACCCGTCGTTCGACTGGGTCCGTCCTTCGACAGGCTCCGTCCTTCGACAGGCTCAGGATGACAATGGGAACGCTTTTTTGTCATGCTGAGCTTGTCGAAGCATGGGCGCGTGTCATTCACCCGGCGTTCGGCTGGCTCCGTCCTTCGACAAGCTCCGTCCTTCGACAGGCTCAGGATGGCAAAGGGAACGCTTTTTTGTCATGCTGAGCTTGTCTGAAGCATGGGTGCGTGTCATTCACCCGTCGTTCGACTGGCTCCGTCCTTTCGACAAGCTCCGTCCTTCGACAGGCTCAGGATGACAATGGGAACGCTTTTTTGTCATGCTGAGCTTGTCGAAGCATGGGCGCGCGTCATTCACCCGTCGTTCGACTGGGTCCGTCCTTCGACAGGCTCCGTCCTTCGACAGGCTCAGGATGACAGACAAAAAGAGAGCCGGCGTTGCTGCCGGCTCTCTTTTTTGCGTGGTTCTAACGACTGCTAGAGGTCTTCGGGGTTGATGCCTTTGACCATGCGGTCGTATTGGGTCTTCTTCGGCGGGGCGGTTACGGCGGTGTGATCGTCGTAGTCGCCTTCGTATTGAACGGCCGCGGGTTCGCGCGTGCGGTCGTACGCACTCACGAGTTTCTGCATGCCGTCGCCGTTGGAGCCCATTACTTCGGCGAGGGCCGCGTCGTCCGCGGTCATCATGTCGGAGTAGATGGCCTCGAACTGATTCTTCGCGCGGCCTTCGTCGTCGATATCCTGGCCCTCGGCTTCGATGGCGATGTTGCGATAGCGCGACATGCCCGTACCGGCCGGGATCAGTTTACCGATGATGACGTTCTCTTTGAGGCCGAGCAGCGGATCGTGTTTGCCCTTGATCGCGGCGTCGGTGAGTACGCGAGTCGTTTCCTGGAACGAGGCGGCCGACAAGAACGAATCCGTCGCGAGCGACGCCTTCGTTACGCCGAGCAGCACCGAACCGGCCGTGGCCTTTTGGCCGCCGGCGATCTTCGCGTTCGCGTCGTGGAAGAACGCATTCTCCACGAGTTGACCGGGAAGCATCTGCGTGTCGCCGCCGTCGACGATTTTCACCTTACGCATCATCGAGCGTACGATGACTTCGATGTGCTTGTCGTTGATGTCGACGCCCTGCGAGCGATAGACCTTCTGGACTTCGCGCACGAGGTAGTTCTGCAGCGCCGTCTCGCCCTTGATGCGCAAGATGTCGTGCGGATTGAGCGAGCCTTCGTTGAGCTGATCGCCCGGTTTTACCGCGTCGCCGTCGTGGACCGCGAGATGCGTGCCGTGCGGCACGTCGTACTCGTGGCGTTCGCCGGTCTCGTCGGTAACGATGACGATCCGCTTGCTCTTCTCTTCGCCGAAACTGACCGTACCGGCCACTTCGGTGATGACCGCCTGACCCTTAGGCTTGCGCGCTTCGAAGATTTCTTCGACGCGCGGAAGACCCGTGATGATGTCTTCGGTTGCCACGCCGCCGGTGTGGAAGGTACGCAGCGTGAGCTGCGTGCCCGGTTCGCCGATCGACTGGGCGGCGATGATGCCGACCGCTTCGCCGATGTCCACTTTGTTGCCGGTTGCGAGATTGCGGCCGTAGCACATCGAGCAGACGCCGTACTTCGCTTGGCACGTGAGCACCGAGCGGATCTTGACCGTCGAGATATCGGCATCGATAAGCGCCTTGGCTTTATCTTCGTCGATCTCTTCGTCGCGCTTGACGATGACGGTCGTCGGACGTTTCGGATCCAGGCGCACGTCTTCGGCCGAACGGCGACCGATAATACGGTCGATGAGCGGCTCGATGATCTCTTTGCCCGATTGGATGTTCATCACGGTGATGCCGTTGGCCGTGCCGCAATCTTCCTCGCGGATGATCACGTCTTGCGCCACGTCCACCAGACGTCGCGTGAGGTAGCCCGAGTCGGCCGTACGTAGCGCCGTATCGGCCAAACCCTTACGCGCGCCGTGCGTCGAGATGAAGTACTCGAGAACCGTCAAGCCTTCTTTGAGTGAGGCCTTGACGGGGATCTCGAGGATTCGGCCCGACGGGTCGGACATCAGTCCGCGCATACCGCCCAGCTGTTTGACCTGCGCGATCGAACCGCGCGCGCCCGAGGTCGCCATCATGAACACCGGGTTGAGCGGGTTCTGCGCCTCTTGCATCGCGAGCGTGACCTGATCCGAACTCTTCGACCAGATCTCGATCGTCTTGGTGTAACGCTCGTCGTCGGAGATGAAGCCCTGATCGTAGAGCGTGTGCAGCGAGTCGACCTCGGTTTGCGCCTTCGCAAGAATGTCGTACTTCGCTTGCGGCACCACGATGTCGCTAATCGAGACGGTCGTGCCCGACTGCGTTGCGTAGTGGAAGCCTTGATCCTTGATTGCGTCGAGGAACTTGGCGGTCTCGGCGTTGCCGTACTTGCGATAGCACGACGTGATCAGTTTCTTGAGCGCGCCCTTATCCTGGATTGCATTGACGAACGGATGCTCCCAATTCGCGGGGAACGCCATGTTGAAGATGATGCGTCCGACCGTCGTGCGGATCACTTCACCGTTCCAGCGCACGTTGACCCACTCTTGGAGCGAGACGTTGTGCGTGTCGTGCGCCATCACCGCTTCGTCGGGATCGCGGAACATCGGCAAGCGGTCGTGACCGTCTTCGGTCTGCTTGAGCTTGCCGTTGCGCTTGGAGTAGCCGCGCACGCGGTTGTCGGCGTCGTCGACGATCGCGGCCTTGGCGGGACCCTTGTACTCATCGCGTTGGAACGTGAGGTAGTACAGGCCCAAGACCATGTCTTGCGTCGGAATCGAAACCGGGTTGCCGTAGGCGGGCAACAGGATGTTGTTGCTCGAGAGCATGAGGATACGCGCTTCGGCTTGCGCCCCGGCGCTTAGCGGAAGGTGGACGGCCATTTGGTCGCCGTCGAAGTCCGCGTTGTACGGCGTGCAAACGAGCGGATGGAGATGGATCGCCTTGCCCTCAACGAGGACCGGCTCGAACGCTTGGATGCCCAAGCGATGCAGCGTCGGCGCGCGGTTGAGCAGCACGGGATGCTCGCGAATCACTTCGTCGAGAACGTCCCAGACTTCCGGGCGTACGCGTTCGACCATGCGTTTCGCGCTCTTGATGTTGTGCGCTTGGCCGCGATCGACCAGCTTCTTCATCACGAACGGCTTGAACAGCTCGAGCGCCATCTCTTTGGGCAGGCCGCACTGATGCAATTTCAGGTTCGGGCCGACCACGATGACCGAACGGCCCGAGTAGTCGACGCGTTTGCCGAGCAAGTTCTGACGGAAGCGCCCTTGCTTGCCTTTGAGAATATCCGAGAGCGATTTGAGCGGGCGATTGTTCGGGCCCGTGACCGGACGGCCGCGGCGGCCGTTATCGATGAGCGCGTCGACCGCTTCCTGCAGCATGCGCTTCTCGTTTTTGATGATGATCTCGGGCGCGCTTAACTCGAGCAGCCGCTTGAGGCGGTTGTTGCGGTTGATGACGCGGCGATAGAGATCGTTGAGGTCCGACGTTGCGAAGCGGCCGCCGTCGAGCTGCACCATCGGGCGCAGTTCGGGGGCGATCACCGGGACGGCCGAGAGAATCATCCACTCCGGCTTGTTGCCGCTATGAATGAAGGCTTCGACCACCTCGAGACGCTTGATCGCCTTGAGGCGCTTTTGGCCCGTCGTCTCCTTGAACTCTTTACGGAGGTCTTCTTGAATCTTGCGCAGGTTCAGATCGCGCAGCAAATCGCGGATCGCTTCCGCGCCCATGCCGGCTTTGAACTTCATGCCGAACTTCTCGCGCGACTCGCGGAATTTCTGCTCGGTGAGCACTTCGCGCTTCTGCAGGTTGGTGTCGCCGGCGTCGATGACGACGTAGGCAGCGAAGTAGATCACCTTCTCGAGCTGGCGCGGCGACATATCGAGCAGGATGCCGATGCGGCTGGGCACGCCTTTGAAATACCAGATGTGGCTGACGGGCGTGGCGAGCTCGATGTGTCCCATGCGCTCGCGACGGACCTTG
Source organism: Candidatus Baltobacteraceae bacterium (assembly GCA_036559195.1). Taxonomy (NCBI): domain Bacteria; kingdom Bacillati; phylum Vulcanimicrobiota; class Vulcanimicrobiia; order Vulcanimicrobiales; family Vulcanimicrobiaceae; species Vulcanimicrobiaceae bacterium. The sequence goes on along the minus strand of DATBTN010000044.1, from coordinate 42,139 downwards.
GCGCGCGTGATCTCGACGCCGCAGCGATCGCAGATCATGCCTTTAAAGCGGATGCGCTTGTACTTGCCGCAGTGACATTCCCAGTCTTTGGTTGGCCCGAAGATCTTCTCGCAGAACAAACCGTCGCGTTCGGGCTTGAGCGTGCGGTAATTGATCGTCTCCGGCTTTTTTACTTCACCGAACGACCACGCGCGAATTTGCTCGGGCGAGGCCAAGCCGATGCGCATCGCGTCGAAATTGTTGACGTCTATTAAATTCAAGTGGTTCTCCGCAGAGGTGTGCCCGCCATCGGATCCGGCTTACGCAGGGAGTGCGTCTCACGAGGTCACGTAAGGACTCCCACCGTTGCCGCAGACCGACGCAAAAATAGCAAACCGCCGGATCGCCCCCGTCGAGGCTTTCCTTCTAACCGGTCTGCTAGTTTTCAGGTGCGGGACACAGGCGAACAGTATATCACCGCCCCAAAATTCGGTCAAATGGAAGAGCCTCGCCCCGGGTTTCGTTTGAGCCGCCGAAGCGCTTAAGATTCCACTCGGTTGCTTTACATAATCTTTACATTCAATCCCTTGTATATGCGCGTCGGCAGCCGAACACGAACGTATGATCCTCGCCGCGACGATCTTGGCTCTCGTTATACAAGGCCCGCATACTAGTGCGGTGCGCGCTGAGCGGCGCATGTTCGACGACCTGAACCGTACCCGCGTCTCCGACGGCTTGCACCCTCTAGCCTGGGACGAAAAGCTCACGGATCTGGCACGGCAGCACGCGTTGGATATGGCGCGGCGCAACTATTACTCCCACACGTCGCCCGAGGGGCTCTCGCCCTTCGACCGCATGCGCGCCGCGGGCGCCCTGGCCGCTTATGCCGGCGAAAACATCGCCGAGAGCGAGGACGAATCGAGCGCGGAACTCGCGCTGCTGAACAGTCCGGAACATCGCGACAACATGCTCGACAACCACTACGGCCACGTAGGGATCGGCGTCGCCGTCACCCCCGACGGCGCGATGCTCTTCGTCGAAGACTTCTCCAGCTAGCGCAAAAACTCGTCGAGCGTCGCCGTAAACCGCTCGAAATCCGTGCGATGCAGATTGTGCCCTTGCCCGTCGAAGACGCGTATCGCCACATTCGCACCGGCGCGCTCGTGCAGGTAGGCAAGATCGGCGGGCGCGACGATACTCTCGCCGCCCTGAGCCATCGCTAGGAGCAGCGGCTTCGGATACTCCGTGAGGTCGCCGCGTAAATCCCAGGCTTCGGGTGGATTTTCATCGCGTAACCCTTCGATCGGCGCGGCCGTCATCGAGTGCACCGCATGCACCTTACGGTTGCGATCGATCTCCGGCCAATCCGCATACTCATCAAGCACCTTGGCATCGCGCCGCGCACCATGCAGCGCGAATATCTCGCGCAGGTCGCCGAGGAACTCGTCGTACCACTGCGTCGACGCCTGACGAATCATCGGGTCGACCGCGACCACGCGGCGCACGTCGAAACGCTCGCCGCCGAGTACCGCGATCGCGCCGCCCCACGAATGACCCGCTAACACGTCGATTTTTTCGCCGATCGCGTCCATCACGTTATACAGATCGCCCAGCGACCGGCGCAGCGTCATCGGTCCTTCGACGCCGCTGCTATCGCCGTGTCCGCGCTGATCGTAGGCAAAGATCCGAAACCGATCCGCGTAGTGCAACGCAAAACGCTCCCACGACTTGCGCGAACTCGTCATGCCGTGCACGCAGAGCATCGCGGGCCCGTTCGTGCCCCACTGCTCGAGGATCGTCTGCGCGCCGTCGTCGAGCGCGACCGGCCGTTCGATCGTCATCGCGTTTCCACCCCGTGCCGCGATGCGAAGGTCAACTCCGAAACACCCGATTTGTCGAGTTCGCCGAGCCCGAGCGCCTTCATGCGTTCGTATTGGTCGAAGCTCGCGCGAGCGACGGGCAGCGTCAGGCCTGCGTTCTTCGCAAGTCCGAGCGCGATGCCCGAATCCTTGGCGGCGTGCGCGGCCGAAAAATACACCTCGTGGTCGCGATGCTGCATATCGGCGCCGTCGGTTTCCAAGACGCGCGAGTTCGCTCCGGTGTGCGCGAACACGTCGCGCAGCAGGTTGAGATCGAGCCCCAGCGCGTCGCCCAGCCCCAAGCCCTCGGCCAGCCCGGCCGTATTGACGTTCATCACCATGTTCACCAGCGCTTTGACCTGCGCGGCGCGGCCGGCTTCCCCGATGTAGATGAGCGAAGCGCTCATGTTGGCGAGCAGGGGCTCGATCGAATCGAACGCCGCTCGGCGACCGCCGATCATTAAATAGAGCGTCCCCTCGCGCGCCTGGGCGATGGAACTGGCCATGCAGGCCTCGAGCGAACGAGCGCCGCGTTCCTCGCAGAGGCGCTGCACCTCGACGTGCACGCGCGGCGTCACGGTCGCGCAGTTGACGAAGAGTTTGCCCTCCACATTGCCGCTCAGCAGGCTCTCCCCCGAGGGGGCGAAGATGGCGTACATGGCGGCGTCGTCGGTGACGACGGTGAGGATCACGTCGGCGAGTTCGGCGACCCGCGCGAGCGATTGCGTCGCCTCGCCGCCGGTTTCGCGCGCGGTTTCGATCGCCGCTTCGGGCCGGACGTCGTAAAGGGCGGCGATCGGGTGGCCGGTTTCGTGAAGCCGCTTGGCGATGTTGGCGCCCATGCGGCCCGTACCGACGATCCCGATTCGTTGGGGGGTGTTCATTGGTTCCTCCGAGTGTGAATTGCACCGCATAACGTCGCCGCCGGATGGCGAGTTGCGGCTTGAGTGCCCCCCGGAAGCGATTAGCCCCTCGCTCCGGCTTACGGGGGCACGCCGGGCGGAGGTTTGGTTTAGAAGTAGGGAACCCTCGGGAAGAACCACTACGTTAGCAGCGTATGGAGGACCGATCACCTTATGAAATTTACTAAAATTGTCGCCGGCAGCGCGCTGGCAGCGATCCTGGCCGGGGCGATCCCCGCGGCACCGGCGCTCGCCAACGGTGCGGCCAGTACGCGTAATATCATATTCGGCGCCGCCGCCGCTACCTACCTGATCATTCAGCACAACCGCAAAGTGCACCAGCGCTATGCCGAAGATGCTCGCCGTCAGGCCGCAGCCCAGAGCCAAGCCAACGACGCTTGGGCCGCTTACAGTAGTGAAAAACGCGCCTACGACAACGAGGTTGCCGTCAATTCCGGGCTGCAAAAAGAAGTCGCCTACCAGCACAGCATGATCAAAGAGAAAGATCATCAGCTCGCGATGAATTCGCGCTCGAATGCAAGCGGGTTTACCACCCGAACCGTCGCCGTGAACGAACCCAGCCGCACCTCGACGCATCGTTCGTCGAAAACGCAGCAGGTCGCGATGGCCGATTACGGCTGGGGCCGGCTCTAAGCGCGCATGATTCGTACCGTAGCCGCGCTCACGCTCATCACCGCATTCGCGCTCGCGGGTTGCTCCGGCAGCTCGGGGAGCGCGTCCGGCGGGACGGCGCAATCCATGGCCGATAACACGACGAAAGCCGCGTATAACGACGACGTCGCCGGCGTTACCGCCAATATGGACGACACGCTAAAGCGCAGCGTAACGCGCACGCAGGTTGGGACCATTTCGGACCAGCTGCACAAGCTCGGCGACTACCAGGGTCTCACGCTCGTTAGCAGCGACCCGGCGAAGAACGAGTTCACCTACCACGCCGCATTTTCGAACGGTTCGTCGAACGTCGTCGTCCGCATCGATTCAGGCGGCAAGCTCTCGGCCTATCACGTCTTCGTGACGAAATAATCCGCTAACCGGACTGGACGATGCGCCAGTCCATGTAGTCTCCGCTCTGTACGAGCGCGCGAACGCCTTCGATGAGTTCGCGCTCCTCGGCAGACTTCGAAAAGACGGCATTCCCACCCGCATACCGACACGCCCGCTGCCACGCAGCGGGCGTTTGCGTACTGGTGTAGACGGCGATACGCGCGATCGGCAAGAGCATGCGGATTACGCGAATCAACTCCAACGGCTCTCCATCCGAGAAGTCGATATCGAAGAACACGCATTGCGGCTGCACGCGCACGATCTCCGCGTAGTCGAGGGTGGCGATCGCCTGTTCGACTCGCAGTCCGGCTTGTTCCAACGTACTCCACAGCGACGGGATAAAGATTCGCTGCGGTTCGATAAGTAAGGTCCGCACGTCGTTACGATGCAACGCGTCTGGGCTCATTAACCGGAAGGGCGGCGGCCGCGGGTGCGGCCGGTCTTGCTGGTACGCGAGTCAAATAATCAATCCGATCGAGGGGCACCCTGTTGATAACGGTTCCGGCAATGTTCTCGCCGGTGTGCCGCCGCACCGACTGTAGCGCCGTGCGCGCGGCACCCAAATTTGTAACGCCGTCGCAGACGACCATCAGCCAGCGATCGACCGAACGCAGCAAGAGCGCCGATTCGATTCCATCCGAAATTGCGGGCGCGTTGAAGAGCACGAATCGGTACGATTGCTGCGCGCGCGAAACGAACGCGTCGATCCGATCGGGCGCGAGCATCCGAAACGAATCTTTCGGATTGCCGCACGTCAACAGGTCGACCCGCTCTTCGCGCGTGCGTTTCACGGCTTTTTCTAACGGAACGAGGCCGCCGAGCACTTCGTAGAACCCGGGCTCGCCCTTGGCTAATATCGCCGCGTTGCTCACGCGCCGGGTACGGCTCGCGTCCACCAAGAGCACGCGTTCGCCCATCTCGCCGAGTGCGAGCGCCAAGTTGAGGCTTACCGTCGAACGGCCTTCGGCGTGACCGGAGCTCGTGATTCCAATCGTCCGCGCGTCGCCCGGGGCAAACTTCAGCAGCGAAGCGAGCCCGACAAACGATTCGATCGTCGCTTCTTGAAGCGCGGCGGCTCGTACGGTCGTCACCTCGCCCGGCATGTCGGGGATGCTCGCGATGACCGGCAGCGATAGATCTCGTTCGGCGCGCCGCGCCTCGATCAGCGACGAGTCCGCCGCGTCGAAGAGCAGCGCTGCGACGAGAGCGAGAAACGCGCCGACGATTGCAGCGAGCAGCAAATTGGCAAGCAGGCGCGGTCGCTTGGTCGCGAGTTCGGCCAAGGCCGGCGCCGTCACGGTCACGTCGCTGAGCGCCGTGCTCTTCGCGATGTTTGCGTCGTTGAGTTTCCCCTGGAGCGCCGCATACACGGCCTGGGCCGATTTTGCCGAGCGCAGCAGTTCGGCAAAGAGCGCCGATTGGCGAGGCAGCGCGGCTAACTGCGGTTCGAGCGCCCCCCGCTGCCGGTCGATCTCGGCGAGTTCTGCCTGAGCCGCACTCACCTGCGAGCGGTCCACGGCGACTTGACTCTGCACCTGTTGATAGACCGGATTGGGAACCCGCGAACTGCCGGCAACGATCGAGGTACGACGAGCAGCGATTTCACGCTGCAGATCGGAGCGCTGCTGCTCGAGGTTGAGAACCGTCGGATGCTTGTCGGTAAAGTTTGCGCGGGCGTTACGCAATTGAACGTCGACCTGGGCGAGTTGCGCCTGCATCTGCGCGACGACGGGGTTGGCATCCAGCTGCGTGCTGCCGAGAATTTGTGCGGGCAGCGTGCGCAGTTGCGAACGCGCGCTCGCAAGCTGCGCCTTCGCCTGCTGCGCGAGAATCTTCGTTTCGTTCGCGCGCGAGTCGAGCGATGCGAGCGTCGCCAGCGTCGTCTGCGTATCGGAGTCCATGCTGGGCAAGTGATGCGCCGCGGAATAGGCGGCGAGTGCGCTGTTGGTCTGCTGCGCCTGCGAGCGCGCCTTCGGGAGCTCTTGGCTGAGGAACGCGATGGCATCGTTTGCCTGGCTCGCAACGAGCTGGCGCTGGCGCGCGATCACGGCCGTCGCGAAAGCGTTGGCGATCGCGGCCGAGGTTGCGGCATCGGACCACGTAACCGAAACGTCGAGCAGCGACGTATTGGTGACCGGCACGACCTCCACGGCTCCGAGCAACCCCGCGCCGGTCGTCTTGAGGTGCAGCGAATCGACGACGCTTTGCGCGACCGGAACTTGTTGAAAGAGCGCCGCATAGGTCTCGGGGGTTTGCGCGCTCGAGGCGGTCAAAAGCGCGTTTAATATCGGGAGATTGCTCGCCTCGATCGTGCCCGCCGGCGCCGGACCGGCCGGATTACCGACGATGAGCTGCGCCGTCGTGGTATAGGATCGCGGCGTCAGGAGCGTGATCGCCGCGACGATAATCACGAAGATCGCGAACACGCCCAGAATCAAGCGCGCGCGACGCCTCCAGAACCAGAGCAGCGGTGCGAGATCGAGCCGGCGGAGATTTTCCGGAGGGCTCGGGGCGATGTGATTATCTACGAGTAGCATGGCTTAATACCCAAGGACCAAGCGGCGCAGCAGGATCATCCCGCCCCAAAGGAATCCGCCTTTTTGCGACGTCTCGGGAACGAAGACGACGTCGCCTTTCTGCATCGGCACGTCGAAACGCGGATCGTTGTTTTGGAGCGCCTGATAGAGATTGATATCGTACGTTTGCTTGGCTCCGTTCGCGAGTTCGCGCGTAAGAAACACGTGGCTGAGATCCGATTTTGCGGAAGTGCTTTCACCGGCTTTAGCAACCGCCATCGAGAGACGATCTCCGGCGTGCAGCTCGATTTGGCCCGCCCGGTCGACGGCTCCGAGGACGCTCACGTCGATCGTCGCCGCCGACGGCACGTACAAGGTTGCGCCGTTGGTGAGGCGGGCATCGGCAGTCGGATCGCCCGCGCGTAGCAGCGCCTGCATCGAAACCGATTGGAGGTTTCCCGAACGATCCATGACGCGCGCGTCGGGCAGCGGTCCGTCGGTCGGCCCGAGTCCGCCCGCCGCGGCGAGCGCATCCGCAACGTGCGCGCCGGAGCGCACTTGATATTTGCCGGGAGTCTTCACATTCCCGAGCACGGTAACGTCCCACACACCCGTCTGCGCGATCGAGATCGAAACGTCGGGATGGCGCTCGTACGGGCGAAGCCGCTGCAGAAAGAGCGCTTGCACTTGCGGCAAGGTACGATCGCCCACCGAGAGCCGTCCCAATACCGGATAGATCACCGCGCCGTCATTCATCACGACGACCGATTTCGAAAGCGCCGGATCGTTCGGCACTTCGACGCTCAGCGTATCGCCCGGTTCGACGCGGGCGTCGCCGACGAGGCGTCCCGCACTCGCGTCGATCGGCAGTACGTAGCACAGGCATGCGATCAAAGCGAGCAGCGGCCGCCGTTTCATCTCGGCGCTCCTACCGCTCTTGCGGCGGGCAGGGCATCGGGGTCGGAACGATCGGCGGCGGCGTGAACGTGGGATTGTGATCGTCGAGTATCAGAAAGAGTCCGAGAAGGCCGAGCAGCGGTACGATGACGCCCGGACGACGCGTCTCGACGATCGTCTGCGGCGGCGGCGTAGCGATCGGAGCGGGCGTTACTTCCGGAACGAACGGCGCCGGAGTCGGCTGCGGCGGTATCGGAAGTTGGCGAGCGGCCAGCGGCGCCGGAAGGCGGCGGTGGACGATCGAGAGATTGCCGCAGATCGCCGGTATAAACGCTACGGTAACGTTTCGGCCCGATTGGAGGTCGATCTCCCAACCTTTGGTACCGGCGGGAATCACCACGTCGCTCAGGACTTGGGCGGGGCCGCCGCCGGCCCACGTCATGCGCTCGAGATGTCGCGGGATCGTGACGTACTTTACGTTGCCGGCTTCGATCTGCGAAATCATCCGGCGATATTGCGCCGGGCTCATTCCAACGAGCGTCGCTGCCTGGTGGAAGAGCGCTTGATGTGCGAGTACGGCCGTTTGCAGCTCGTTCGTGGAATGCAGCGTGCCGAGCAACGGCGCGTGCCCCAATTGTCGAATAACGATCGGCGCGGCCGAGGCTTGGGTGGTCACGCTCTGCATCAAGAGCACCGCGCAAGCGAGCACGCCTGCTTTTCGTCGAATCATCTCGTCTCCCACGGGTGTCCTGCATTCGGGACACGCAGCTTTGCTCTTAGTGTAGTGAGACGGCGTCGCACGCGAGCCTCGACAACGCACCATAAAATCGGGCTCTTTGGTCCCTACGAGAACGGGTCGGATACGCGAAAGCCGTGGGCCTATCGGGGAGCGTCGGCTCGCGCGAGGGCCCGCCGAACCACCGAGCGCATCGCCTCGACCACGGTGGGATCGTGCTGGCGGCCCTGGTACTCGACGAGTTCGCCTAAGGCTTCGTCCGGCAGACGCGGAGCGCTATACGGGCGATCGGCAATCATCGCGTTGAAGGCATCGGCAACGCTCGCGATCCGCGCGTACATCGGAATCGCATCGCCGCGCAGCCCTTGCGGATACCCGGTCCCGTCGTAGCGCTCGTGGTGCGCGGCGATCGCTCCGGCGAACGTTCGCACTTCCGGACGTCCCTCCACGATGTGCGCGCCCGCTATCGCATGCGTCTTCATCAGCGCCCATTCGTCGTCGCGCAGACGACGCGGCGCGTTGAGCACTTCGCGCGGAATAACGGTCTTCCCGACGTCGTGCAGCAGCCCGGTGCGCATCGCCTCGACCGTGCGCGGCCCGTCGAATCCGAGATGCCGGGCGATTCGGCCCGCCCAGGCAGCGACTTCGCGCGCGTGCAGACCGGTGGCGGCATCCCAACGGTCGAGCTCTCCGATCAATTCGGCGCAGACGGCGTCGCGGCGCAGCTCGGAGCGGTCCGCCTCGCGAGCGTGGCTGCCGATCGGCGTCCTCCCCGGCTCGAGCGCGAGCTTCACGGTCGCGCGCAGCTCGCTAACGCTCGCGGCAAGCTCCTCCGGCCAGCGTTCGTCACCGACCGAATCCAAGAAACGCACGGCACTCCGCGGATCGCCGACCGCCGCCGCGCACTGCGCCTGCGCGTACGAAAAGACGCTTTCGTCGGCGCCCACCGGATCGAAGTAGGCGTTTGCTCGCAACACGTCCGCAATCGCAAACGCTTCCGCGAGATCGCCGCCTCGCACGCACGATTCGTATTGTAAAACGAGCGCGTGCCAGCGGTAGGCGTTGCTCGGGCTGACGCGCGCGGCCGTCGTAATCTCGTGCAAGAGGAGCCGCGCTTGCGATGCGTCGCCCGAGACGAAACGCGCGCGGCGGTAACGCGCAAACACCGCGTCCCAATCCCGAGCGTGCTCGGAAGGCTCCGGCGCCGCGGCCGAGAGACGCTGCGCGACGTCGCTATAGCCGAAATACCGTCCGAGCGCGATGCGAGCGCGACCGATGCCGTCGCCGTCGCGCGCGGGCGCCGAGACGGTTTCTACGGCGCGCGCCGTCTCCAGTCCATAGTCGCTCGCGAGCAGTTCGGTATGGCGACGTTCGAGAATTCCGGCGAGGGCCTCGAGATCGCCGCTCGCCTGCGCGGCCAGCAATGCCGCTTCGTGAAATCCGTTGCGCTCGGCAGCGGCGGCGAGTTCGAGCAGTTCGAACGCGAGCGCCGTCGAGTCGCCCTCCAGCGCCTCGCGCGCAAAGTCCGCCGCCGACCACAGCGGGCCGCCGGCCGGCTCGAAGAGCCCGGCGCGCCGCAGGCTTGCCAAAGCCGCTTCGAGTTCCTCCGGCTTCGCGGGCATGGCCATCCAAGCCGGATCGAAGCGATCGAGCAACGCCAGCGCGCGAATGCGGCGCGACGTTTCGGGTGCGAAGCGATCGACCGTCCAAACCACCGCGGCCGGCACGTCCCAGACCGTGGCGCGGCGCGGCACCGTTACGCCGTCTGCAAACGCCCGGGCGATCGTTGCGAATGCCGCGATCGAACCGTCGGTCGTCCCCAGGATCTCGGCTGCCGGCACGTTCGCAGGCCAGTCGCGAACGAGTTCCTCGGCTTCCTCGACGGTAAGCGCTAACGCACGCGCGTCCGCGTGCGCGGCGAGCGGCAACCCATCGAGCGCGCGAACGTCGCCCGCCGCGACGACGATCGCATTGGGGAATACTTCGAACGCGCTTCGTGCGATCCACACGTTGCGCGCGTTGCAGCCGTCGAGCAGCACGCACCGATAGCCGGCCTCGCGCAGGCGTCGCCACGACATCGCCCACTCGTGATTGAAGAACTCTTCGACCGCGAGCTGGCCGCGCGCGGCGGAGACGCCGGTGGCGGCCCCTAGAGCGCGGCCGAACTGTAACGCGGCCGTGGTCGCATCGTGCGCGCTCGCCGCATTGAAGTAAAACGCATCGCGTCTTTGCGCCGCCAACGCGCGCAGCGCCGTGGTCTTTCCAAAACCCGGCGGCGCCGCGAGCGCCGTAATCCCCGCACGCTCTTCATCGAGCGCAGCCGCGCAGAAGCGTCCGACTCGCTTTGTTAAAGCACTCAGCACCGGCGAACGTCTACGCGTTGTGGGGGTCGGTAGCTGCGAAGTTCGACGAAAGCCACAATGTGAAATCGGGATAAGCGACCGGCGTGGCTTTGCCGCTTCCTTGCAGAATGCGCAGTCCCGAATCGAAGAGCCACGCCTGCTGGTTGGCTCGTTCCACGCCGGAGGCGATCACCGACCAGCCGAACGTGTGGGCGACGTTGATGGCCGCTCGCACGACCGTTTGCGCTTCGCGATTCTCTTCGAGCTGGCCGACGATGCGCGGCGAGAGCTTGATCGCTGAAAATTCGAGCCGCCGCAGCGCGGAGAGACTCATCGCGCCGGTAAAGCGATCGAGCAGAACCTCGATCCCGGCCGCCCGCGCGCGCGTAACGAATCGCGCGATGTCGTGGGTTCCCTTGATTACCACGTCTTCGGGGATCTCGAGAGCGAGCAAATTCGGCGAGAGTTTCGCATTCTCGAGATACTCAACCGCGCGATCGAGCAGCTCGTCCGACGGCGTCGAGATGTTCACGTGAACTTTGAGCGGGAATCCGCGACGCGTCCATTCGGCGATGTGCGCGACGACCTGCGAGACGCACCAGAGATCGATCGCCGACGGAACGCCGCCGGTCGTATCGATCACGTCGCCCGCAGAGAGCAAGCCGCGCGTGGGATGAAGCCAGCGAAGGAACGCTTCGGCGGCGATCATTTCGTGCGTGCCGACATCGAGGATGGGCTGGTATGCCAGAAAGAGCTGACGGCGAATATCGACCGCCGAGAGATCGTCGAGCAGCCGGCGCCGCGCCCGCAGCTCTTCGCCCAGCTCGTCGCTGTACCAACGAATCGCCGCCTTCCCTTCGCTCTTCGCGCGATACATGGCGGCGTCTGCGTGCTCGATCAATTCCTCGCTCGTCGAGCCGTCGCGCGGATAGATCGAAACGCCGATGCTTGCCGAAAGCGTGAACCGCTCGCCGGCAACCGCAACCGGCTCGGCGAAGATCGCGCCGATTCGCGCCGCGGCGTCGGAGAGTTCCTCGTGCGACGTAACCGACGGATAGATCGCGGCGAACTCGTCGCCGCCAAAGCGCCCGACCATGTCGGCGGAGCGTTTGAGTGCCCGAATACGATTCGCAAACTCGATCAAAACCGCGTCGCCGACTTGGTGGCCGAACGAGTCGTTGACGTCCTTGAAGCCATCGATGTCGAAGAACACCACCCCGACGTATCCCGATCCGCGATTGGCACCGGAAAGCGCCTCACTCAGGCGCGCCTCGATGGCGCGACGGTTCGGCAGCTCGGTGAGCATGTCCACATAGGCGAGGGAGGCTTCGGAGCGCGGCGCGGCCGGCGGGCCGAACTCCACGCGTCCGGTGCGATCGTGCATCGACGGATCCGGAACGAACGGCATCGAGAATCGCGCCGGCTGCCGAACCGCGTTGGCCGCTAGCGCCTCTTGAGCGGCTTGCGCTCGCTCCTGCTCGGCGGCGGGTATCTGCGCCTGTTTCTCTTCGTCGACATCCTCGTCGGCCACAACGATCACCTCCTCGTGCGTCGCGGCCGGTGCCGATTCAAAGAATCGCTGCATCAGATCGCGCGCTTGCTCGGGCGACGATACGTGCGTACTTCCGTTCTGCGCACCGTCTTTTTTACCGCCGCCCGGCGTAAACATCTCCAGAAACGACGTTACGATGTTCTTCTCTCCCCTTCCGGTCTGCGATGACATTGTCAGATCAAGCCGTTTTTTATCGCATAGATCGCAGCCTGCGAGCGAGCCGAAATGTTGAGTTTCGAGAAGATACGCCCCATATGATTCTTGACGGTCTTCTCGGAGAGATGAAGGCGCGAGCTAATTTCTTTGTTCGAGAGCCCCTCGGCGACCAGTTTGATGATGTCCAGTTCGCGATTCGAAAGATCGAAGAAATCGCCGCGCGACGCGCCGCGATTGCGCAAGAGCTTTCCCGCGGCGCGCGGATCGACGTACGAATGACCCTCGGCTACCATCTTCACCGCCGCCGCCAGCTCCGCCGGCATGACGTCCTTCATGATGAAGCCTTCGGCCGAGGCGCTCATGCAGCGATGCACCAGCTCCGGAAGCACGCGCATCGAGAGCACGCACACTTTCGCTTCCGGAACGGCGTCGCGGCAGGCGCCGATCAGATCGGCGACGTCACCCGACAAACCGTCGAGATCCATGAGGATTACGGTGGGCTTAGCTGCGATGAGCCGATCGATCAGAACGGCGTTCGAGTCGCCGACGATCTGGAAAGCGGGATCGAGCGAGAATATTTGGCACAGGGCCTTTCCAAAGAGCGCCTGTCCCTCGATGACGAAAACACGTATCGTATCCGTGGCTATCATAAGCAGCCAAACCTCTCCGTAAGATCCCGATGTTGACGGTCGTCATTTTCGTGCTTCGCGTTACTAGTGCCGACCTCTCATCCATAGTAAAGCCTAATGGCGCCCCTGACATTCCCCGTTTTGGGTAGTATTTCGAGCGTATTGCCGGTCTTTTGCGAATTTATGTACCGATGGTCCTAGTTCCATTGAGTCTCTTGTGCCACCGGCGACGCCCGTGCGCCACGCGCACGGCGCCCGATGCAGCGTCACACTAGTGGCACACCATGGCGCGCATCGTCCACGCAATCGACTACCGGTCGCCAGTGGCGGGGAGTTTCATTCCGGCCGTGGCCGCGCTTTCACGCGCGCTCCGCGCTCGCGGCCACGAGTCGATCGTGGCCGCGCCGCGCGTCGCGCAAACGCCGCCTTGGCACGAGGCACTCCTGCAATCGGGAGCAAGCATCCACGAGACCGATCGCTACGCGGATCTTTACGCGCTCTTCGCGCGCCTGCGACCGCAGCTCGTCCACGTCCATTTTTCCGGTTATGCCGTTGCCTCCGCGATCGGGGCGATGCTTCACGGCGTTTCGAATCTGTATTGGCACGTTCATTCGAGTCCGGGCGAAGCGTCGATCCCGTTGCGGTCGCGATTGTTGCGCACGGCAAAGTTTGCCGGTCTCGCGCGACGGGTCTCGCGCATTTTTGCCGTAACGCCGGAGATCGCGATGGAGCTCGAACGATTCGGCGCGCCGCGCCGCAAGCTTGCGGTTATCGAAAACGGCATAGCCGTGGAGCGCTTCGTCGTACCCTCCACGCCGGAGCGCCGCGCGGCGCGGCACGGCTTCGGGCTCGCAGCCGACGAACGCGTGGCGCTCTTCTTCGGTCGCGACGCCGCTATCAAAGGAACCGCCGTGTTGCGCGCGGCCCTCGCCGGCGCGACGCGGCCGCCCACGGTCCTCTTCGTGGGACCGGCCGGGGACGCCGAGGGCCTGGAGCCGTTTACCCGGGTCGTACGCTGCGAAGGGCTGGACGACGTGCGTCCCGCTTTGTGGGCCGGCGATTCTATCGTGATGCCGAGCTCGACCGAGGGCCTGCCGCTCACCCTGCTGGAGGCGCGCGCGTGCGGATTGCCGGCCCTCGTTTCGGAGATCCCGCCGCTCGCGCGGTACGCCGGGCGCGACCGCGGCGCGACGGCCATCGAACGCGGCGATATCGCTCGCTGGGCACGCTCGCTCGACGCGATCGATTCCGGCGCACGTGTGCCGCTCTCGCAGGAGTTGCGTGCCGCCATCTCCCTCGACCGATGGGTCGACGAGGTTCTCAAATCGTATGACCTTTAAGCCACCGCGCGTGCTGCACGTCATCTCGCGGCTTTCGTACTACGGCGCGGAAAACGTCGTCGATGCGTTAGTGCGAGAGTTGCACGGGCAAGGCTATCCCGTCGGCGTGCTGGCGATGTACGAGAGTCCTAACGCTTCGCTCGCCGCGCCGTTTCCGTACTATTCGATTGCACGGCGGGGGCGCGGCGATCTCGGCTTCTTCTCGCGCATGCTCCGCGCGGTGCGCGATTTCAAGCCCGACATCGTGCACACGCACGTCCATAACGGCAAATATTGGGGACGGCTCGCGGCATTGGCGGCCGGCGTTCGAACGATCGTGCATACCGAGCACGACAGCGCGTTTCGCGCGCATCCCCTGGCCGTGCTCGGAAATCATCTGCTGCATCCGCGGACGCGGCGCATCGTAACGTTCACGCCGAGTCATCGGGCGGCGCTCCTGCGCGGCGAACCCGTTTCGAAGAAGCAGTTGGTGACGATCCCCAACGGCATTGCGGACGCGCGTGCCGTCGGCGACGCGCCGACGATTCGAGCGCTGCTCGGGGAACGCTGCGGCTCTCCCATCGTCGCGCACGTCGGGCGGTTACGCGTCGTAAAGAATCAGCGACTCGCGCTCGAGGCGTTCGCACTCTTCGCACGTGACTTCCCGCACGCGACGCTTGCGCTCATCGGCGAAGGCGAGCAACGGGCAATGCTCGAGACGCTGCGCGACGAGCTTGCGCTTGGCGACCGCGTGCATTTTCTCGGCTTTCGCCCGGACGCCCGCGCCTTGCTGGAGAGCGCCGATGCGCTCCTGGTAACCTCGACGAACGAAGCGATGCCCTTGGCGGTATTGGAAGCGCTCATGGGCGGCGTGCCCGTAGCAACCACGCCGTGGCCGGGCGCCGGCGACATTCTCGCCGGCGGCGCCCTCGCAAGCATCTCCTCCGACTATTCGCCGCATTCCGTCGCGCAAACGCTCGCATCGCTCTTTACCGACGCGAACGTCCCCGCCCGCACGGCCGCCGCCACACGATTCGCCCGCGAGTACTACGGTATCGCACGCTGCGCGCAACTGCATCGCGAGTTGTACGAAAGCCTGTGTCCTTCGACAGGCTCAGGATGACCGAACTGGGGGGTTACGCGATTTGGGTACGGAGGTCGCGCATGATTTGCAGGCGGTTACGGTGATTTGACAACAATGCCGCAGCGTTTGCGGTGAGGGTCGATGCGAGCGTTGCGTCCGACTCGATTCGGCGAATCGCGCGTACGAGCGCCTCCGCGTCGTCCGGCGGGACGACGATTCCGGCGCCGTTGCGCTCGAGCAGTCGGCGGGCTTCACCGTCGAGACAGGCGATGACCGGCGTTCGCGCGGAGAACGCATCGAACAGTTTCGTCGGAATGCTCTCGACGATTCCGGGCCGCAGCGCCACGATCGCGACGTCGGCGTCGGCCAGCGCTTGGAGCGCGGCCATCCGCGGCACGGCGCCGCGCGCCTCCACGTTCGTCAAGCCGCGACTCGCAATCTGCGTCCCGAGCCACGGCCATTGCGCGCCGCCGCCCACGACGACGAACCGAAAGCGCGACTCCGATGCGAGCAGTTCGGCAGCTGCAAGTATCACCTCGACGCCGGTCGTTAATCCGAGATTGCCTGCGAAGACGAGGTCGAACGTAAGCCGCGGCTCCGCGCGCCGGCACTCGACATCGACGGGATCGAATCCGTTGGGCGCGAGCAGCAGGCGCGATCGCGCGACGCCGCGCGCCGCGATCTGATCGAGCGCGGTTTCGGTAACCGCGACCACGGTGTCGGCTCGCGCGTACAACCGATCGACGATCCAGCCGACCGCGCGTTCGAGCAGGCCGCCTTTTCGCCACTTTCCCATCGCAACCGCGATATCGGGAAAGACATCGCGCACGTCGACGATCAAACGGCAGCGGCTGGCGAACGCCGCAAGCAACGCCGGCAGCGCTAGCGGCACGTGCGGTAGCGAGACGATCGTCGCGTCGACGCGCCGGCATTTTGCAAGAACGTACAGCGACATCGCGACGGCAAGCGTGATCCACGCGACCAAGCGTCGCGCGATCGGGGCACCGACGAGCGAGCCGACGCGTTCCACGCGCACCCCCTCGATCGTTTCTCGGCGATACCAGACGCCGCGGTCGCCGAGCGCGAGCCGGCCCTGCGGAAAGTTCGGAAATCCGGTGAGCACGGTGACATCGTCGCCCGCCTCGACGAGCGCCCGGCAGAGCGCGCGCATGCGATGCGCGGCCGCGCACGGTTCGGGTGCGAAAAATTGCGTGATGACCAGAACGCGTTTGCTCATCGCGCGCCGGCTCGCGATGCGATCGGCATCGGGGCCGCCCAGCGCGTTTTGCGCGCGGCCGGAACGTATTGGAGCGCGTTGCACAGTGCGTAGGATCGCGCCTGCCCGACGACGCCGAACGCGAGCCACAGGATCTTCGCGAGGTAAAGATCGATAAAGAGCGAGGCAAACGCAAGCGCCAGCAACACGCCGGTCAGCGCGATGGCGAGTTCGCGCAGCGCGGGGTAGGCCTCCAGTTCGCGCGCTTGGCGAATCTGCAATAGCCAAACGCCGGCAACCAGCAGCGTACCGACGATCCCCATCTCGACGCCGTAGTGCAGCAACAGGTTGTGCGAAGCCCGGTCCCACCCGGCGTTGTAATTTTGGTAGACGCTCAAGTAAAAACGATCGTACGCGTCCGAGAAGCTTCCGCCGCCCCAGCCGAAGAACGGGTGGGCTTCAAAGGCCTTTACTCCGACGTGCCAGATCGAGAGCCGGCCGGCACCGCCGGTCGCCTGGGCTTCTCCAAAGCGCTTCCACACGTCGGTGTGCAAAAGGCTGCCGGCGATCGCGAGCGCCGCAAACGGCCACAAGCGCTTGCGCAACGGGGAGCGCCAGGCGACGTAGAGCAGCAAAATTCCGATGGCGATCAGTGCGTCGCGGGAAGCGGCGAGCAGCACCGCATAGGTCATGACGCCGAGCGCGGCGATGATCGCGACGCGCTTGATCGTTGAGGTCTCCACGAGCCACGCCCAGAGCGCGATCCCGATCGGCAGCAGCATCGCATCGGCGTACGTGTTGATATCGAGCGTTTGTCCGCCGCTTCGAAAGAACAGCCGCACGGCTTGTGCGTCGAAGCCGGTGGGATTGGCGTGCCGAAACATCCAGATGCCGTAGATCGCGACGCCGACGCCCCCGAGGACGATCGCGCCGAGAATCGTCTTGAGATCGAAACGGTCGATCGGCACGATGCAAACGCACGTATAAACGAGGACCAGTTCCGCCAGCGTTTGCAGGTTGATGTGCCCCGAATCGGGCGAGATCGTCCAGAGCAGCGATGCGGCGAAGGCGATCGTAAAGGCGATGCTCGCAAGATTCGCGCGGCTTGGAACCACGAACGCCTGCCTACGAATCACGTAGATCACCAAGGCGATCCCGCTGAGCATGCCGAGCACCTTGGGGATCGTTCCATCGGAGCCGGTGGAGAGCAGCGTATCGAGCGGCACGAGAATCGCGTAGGCGGCGTAGGGAAAGAGGATCGGCCGCAGCAGCGCCGCCGCCAGCAATGCGGGTGAGATCGCGCATAACACGGCGATCGCGACCTCGCCGCGCGTCAGGAGCACGTACGCCGCCGCGCACGCCAGGGTAAACGCGATCGCAAGGGCGTACTTAGGCACGCGCGCGGCCCGATCCGCCGGCGACGCCGTCGTCGCGCAACAGCGCACGACCGGCGATGTTGCGCGCCATCAGCGAGAGCACGCGCAACCGGCACGACGTGCGGTCGATATAGCCTTCCCACCGATCGGCGGTCTCGAGAAACGTCTTCGAACCCGTCATACTGGCAAGCACGCGCAGTTGGCTAACGTGAAAGGCGTGATACTTTAACGTTGCCAAGTGCGGACGGCCATCGCGCGTACGGAAGAGACTGTAGGTGCTCCACCATCCGAGATCGTACTGCGGAAGCCACCGCTCGAGCGTTTCGCGCACTTCGTCGAAGAGCGTGCCGATCCAGGCTTGCGGCGCCACGCGCTGCAGATCGTAGAGGCCCCACAGCGCAAAAATGCAGCCGTTCAAAATGTGCGCGCCGCTCGAAACCGCGACCTCTTCGAGAAACGTGCCGTCGCGGTCGCGCCAGACGACGCCGCCTTCGGAGATCGACCGGCGAAACGGCTCGACGGCGCGCACGGCGGCCTCGATGAATCCAATGCCCGGCTGCATCGCTTCGGCGCGCAGCAGCGCCGAGATCGCCTCGCCCTGCGCCATCGCCGAGATCCAGCCCGCTGCCGCGCCGTATTTGTGCCACGGAAAGGCAAATGGATAACACCCGCACACGCCGCCGCGACGTTGTTGATTGTCGCGAAGCCAGCGCGCCTGCGCGAGAAAACTCCGAACGATCGCTTCGCCGCCCTCCGCGCGCGCGCGGTCGTGCGCGTGCAGGGCGTACTGCGCGATGCCGATCGGATGGTAGCAATCCCCGCCCGGCGTCAGCAGGACGCCGTCACAATCGCGCGGTTTCGTCTCCCAATCCTCGCCGAAGGTGCCCGTCCCGGCCCACCAGCGAATATAGTATGCGCCTAACCCGCTGCCTTGCGCGGGCGGCTGGAACGGGCGGCGGTGCCTCCACGAAAGCGGGAAGCTGAGCGCCAATTGCCGCACGCGATTGGGCGGCACGGCGCGCTCGAGCGTGAGATTCATGCCGTCATCGCGCGCGCCACCCGATCGCGCGACGGGCGGCCGAGGACGGCGACTTCGAAACCGGCCGCCTCCCAGAGTTCGGCATCCAAGGCGTTGCGTGCATCGAAGAGCAGCGTTCCGCGCATCAGTTTCGCCGCGCGGTGCGGCTCGATCGCGCGAAACACCGCGTGACCGGTGGCCAGTACCACGGCATCCGCGCCGCGGAGCGCTTCTTCCAACGTTGCCGTCAGCGGAAAGCGGAACGAACGAACGAGCGGATCGTAGATCGACGCGGTAAACCCGCGCTGCTCTAAGAGTTCCACGATTCGTTCGGTGGGGCTCTCGCGGGCGTCGTCGACGTCGGCTTTGTAGGCCGCACCGAGGACGGCGATCTTGCTCCCGGCGGTCGCGTGCGGCAGACGCGCGCAGATGCGGCTCACGATGCGATGCGGCATCCGCTCGTTGACCCGGCGCGCCGATTGAATTAACTCCGTGACGAACGGGTTCGCATCCGTAAGGAAATGCGGATCGACCGGAATGCAGTGGCCGCCCACTCCCGGACCCGGCATCAGGATATCGACGCGCGGATGGCGGTTTGCAAGCGCGATCGTTTCGTAGACGTCGACGCCCAGGTCCTCCGCGAGCATCGCGAGTTCGTTCGCGAACGCGATGTTCACGTCGCGATACGTATTCTCGACGCATTTGGTCAATTCGGCCGTCATGCAATCCGTCTGGAGGATCTCGCCTCGACAAAACGACGCATACAGTCCCGCGACGAACGCGGCGTCGCTCGGCCGCCGCCCGCCGATCACGCGCGCGTTCCCGCGCAGTTCCTCCACGATCGCTCCAGGAATCACGCGCTCGGGACAATGCGCCACGCGCACGGCGTCGGGAATGATCCCGGCAGCCCGGAGCTCCTCGGTCACGAGGCGTTCGGTCGTACCCGGCGGCACGGTGGATTCGAGCACGATCGCATCGCCGGGACGAACGACCGCGACGACGCGCCGTAATGCATCGATCACGCACCGTAAATCCGGGCGTCCGTGCAGCGCCGGTGTCGGAACGCAGATGATAAATACATCCGATGGCTCGACCGACGTGCCGGCGCGAAACGTTCCGCGCCGTATCGCCTGCGTGACGAGATCGCGCACGGGCGCCTCCTGCGTGGAGACCAGTCCGAGACGTAAATCGGTGATCAGCCGTTCGTCGACGTCGAAACCGCGCACCGTATGACCCGCGCAAGCCAACATTGCGGCAGTGGGCAGGCCGATATATCCCAGGCCGATGACGGTGACGTTCATGCCGAATACTCCTCGCTGCCCGTGCAGTCGTAGATCAGTGCGGAAAGCGCGCGCCCCTGCCGGTCGGCGTTGTGTTTGGCGCGCACGACGATCGCGGCGCGCTCGCGCCGCGCTCGCGCTTCATGCGGATACCGCCAGATGCGCGCGAACGCCGTCGCGAGCGCGGCGGCATCTCCGGGCGGCGCGAGATACCCCGTTCGTGCATCGAGCAATTCGGGAACGCTGCCCGACGTCGTAGCGATCGCGGGAATGCCGATCGCCATCGCCTCGATCAGCGCCGACGGTACGCCTTCCATCGCGCGCGGTCCGTCGTCGCGACTGGCCAAGACGACGCCGTCGAACGCGCCGCCGAGCAGCGCGGCATGCAATCGTGCTTGCGGAACGTACCCGGCGAAAACGATCGCGGCGCTCAACCCGGCTCGCCGCACGCGCCGTTCGAGTTTCGCGCGCAGCGGACCGTCGCCGGCGAAGGTGCACTCGACGGGAATCCCGCGCTCGCGCGCGATTCGCAGCGCTTCTATTAAGGTTTCGTGGCCCTTGACCGCGACGAGCGCCGCCGGACACAGCAAACGCAGCGTCGCGCGTTCTAAAATACCCGGCGGCCGATAGACGGCCATCGGCACGCCGAGCGGAACGCAGTGCACGTTGGGATGGGATCGTCCCGCGCCCAGATCGCGGCTGCCGCGATCCGAGATCGTCCGAATGAAACGGGCGGACCCGATCTTGCGCGCGCGCATGTTCGCCTCGTACACGTCCCAGCGATGCGCGCTCGAGCTCCATTCGATTCCCGCGATACTCGCCGCCACGTATGCGACGGTTGCCGGCGTCGAGAGCCAGTAGGCATGAACGTGATCGATGCGATGCTCGCGCAGCCACGCCGCAGTGGCGAAGGCCTTGGGCAAAACGAGCAGGTTCTTACAACCGTGCGCGAAGCTGCCGGATGCGACGACCGCCTGGTACGCCGAGCGCAGCGCCGCCCGCGGGTTCAATCCGAATCCGCGAGCCGCCGCCAGCCACACGCATCGCGATAGCAGCGGCTCGGCGATGACGTGCATTCCCGAGTGCATCGTGCGCGACGCCGAGTGCGGGCGTACCGGAACGAGCATCACCGACTCGCAGAGTTTGGCGAGCGAGGATCCTTCGCCCGCAAGGTACGGCTCGTTGTTGCCGAGCGGAAACGAGACCGGAACGATCGCTAGTCGCACGAACGCATCAGACCGTTCGATGGAAGAGAAACTCGAAGGCCGTGCGTACGACGATCGTGGCGTCCAGGAACGGGCTCCAATTCTCGATATAAAAGAGGTCGTAGTCGAGCCGTTCGCCGATGCGTGAGAAGTCGACCAGCCGCGGCATGTTCACGTGCGAGAGGGCCGTCAGCCCCGGCCGCACGAGCTGCCGGTCGTCGTAGCGCTCGAAACGCGCGCGAAACACGCTCGCGAATTCCGGGCGCTCGGGGCGCGGGCCCACGATCGACATGTCGCCGGCGAGAATATTGAAAATCTGCAGCAGTTCGTCGAGGCTGAACTTTCGAATCCAGCGCCCCGCGCGCGTGAGCCGGCCGTCGTTT
Source organism: Candidatus Baltobacteraceae bacterium (assembly GCA_036559195.1). NCBI lineage: Bacteria > Bacillati > Vulcanimicrobiota > Vulcanimicrobiia > Vulcanimicrobiales > Vulcanimicrobiaceae > Vulcanimicrobiaceae bacterium. Next base: position 20,625 of record DATBTN010000044.1, on the reverse strand, counting down.
TTCTCGGCAAAGACCGCGCCCGTCGCGCGCTCCGCACGATCGATCATGGTTCGAAATTTGTACATCTCAAAGGTGCGGCCGTGACGGCCGACGCGGCTCTGAGCGTACACGACCGGAAACCCCGATTCGATGGCGATCGCTACGGCGCAGACCGCCATCGCCGGCGCGAACGCTACCAATCCGACGAGCGCGAGCACGATGTCGACCGTCCGTTTGAGCATCTCGCCGGCCGGCGAACACACAAAGAGACGTTGAGGAACGAGCAGGAGCGCGCGTCCGTCTTTCACCACGCGAAAGCGTAGTCCGCCGGCACCAACGGGGAGGCTAGCGAGCGCGAAGTCGAGTCCGGCCTGGTGCGCGAACCGCATCGCGCACGAAAGCGCCTCCACCGAGAGCGCGCTCGTAGCCACGACCGACGTACATCCGGCAGCTCGCGCGCGCTCGTACGGCGCGAACGACGCTTCACGGTGAGGCGACGTTACGATGCGCTCGATCTCCGTCGGTGCGTCATGCCCCAACAGGGCTTCGACCCGCTCGATCGACTCCGCGCTGCCGATCAGCGCGACGCGGCGCGAGCGCGCGCGAGCGCGCGCACCGATCTGCCATTGCATCCACCGCACTGCCGCGATGGAAAGGGCGCCGGCGAGCGATGCCGCGAGCAGCATCGAGCGCGCGTGCGGAAACGGACTCCAATAGGTAAACACGGCAAACTGCGGGATCATGCCGATCGCGAGGGCCGCGCCCGCGCCATACAGCTCGTCGCGCGCGCAGATCGCAATGCCTTGGCGGTAGAGTCCCAGCACCGCGAAGAGCGCGAGCCACAATGCGGCGAAAACGCCCGCCGCCGCAATGCCGGCGTGAATCGTCAAGAGCGCGTCGCTGCGTCCGAACCACCATCCCGCCACGGCAAAGACGGCGATTGCGAGCAGCAGCGCGTCTTCGATCGCCAGGGCGATGCCTTCTCGAGCGCGGACGCCGCGGACCGTGCGTACGAGCGTGCGATCCGGGCCGGCGCTCGCCGCCGGCTCGACGATCGGCGCCGATTGAACGAACGCAGGCGAGAGGCTCATAGCGCAATGGTACTCAAGACGCGCGAACTGGTGCGAGATACGACTAATCCCGAAAATGGAGGCCGTTGGTCTTAGGACCTTTGCGACGAGGAACGAGCGCGGCACCGATGTACCCGCCGATGCCGCCGAGCAGCGTATCGAGAACGTTCGAACCGAAGGATTCGGTCGAGCCGTGCCAACGCTGCGCGATTTCGATCGCGAGGCTAAAGAGCAGGACGCAGAGAGCGGCGAAGCGCGGACGCAGGCCCGCCGCCCACGCGAGCGACGCCCCTCCCAAAACGAAGACGACGACGCTGTAGCCCTTGCGGAGCAACACGTGAAACGGAATCGTTCCCGGCGACGTGACATCGTAGATGCTGCGATCCACGGCCACTCCGGCGAAGAGCAGCATGAGCAAGGCGACGAGAACGATGCGGGCGGTACGCGGCATGGTGCATCTCTACGGCGCGCGGGCGTGCGATTCGTTCGGACCAATGGCCCGAAGTATCGGGCCGTTCGCTTCTACCGTGGTTTGGCGAGGGCGCACTACGATTAGAGCCACTACACACTACGTACGGAGGACAGCCATGTATCAGGAACCCGGTGTCATCGCGTCGTACGACGCCGCTGAGGTTCTCGGAGAAGTCATTGGCTCCGGGAGCTGCCACCGGCACGAGTCGTAGCGGGCTCGCTCGGGCCCGCATCAGTGCGAGCTCGAGCGTATCTCTTTTATGAAGTCTCCCCAATGGATCGACGCGGCCGCGCTGGAGCCGATGCAACTCTCGCCCCGCGAGTCGCGCGCATACGCGGCGAGCGCGCTCGCGACCGTAGACGTGGCAATCTCGAACGGCGTGCGATGCGCGTTTTCCGATCCGCGGGCAGCCGAGCGGTTTGCGGCGCGCTATCGTCATCTGCGTTGTTGGCATCCAGCGCAACATTTTTACGCTTCGCTCGACGCGGGGGCACGTCCCATTTTTTGGCGCGGCGACGGCACGGCGTTTCGCTGGAACGGCGGCCCGCTGCCGGCGTCGAGCGTCGCCTTTCTTGCCGACGCCGTCGTCACCACGCTGTGCTTCGGATCGGACGCGCAGACCGTGACCTTTCATGCCGCCGCGCTGGCGGCACGCGACGGCGCCTTCGCGCTGGTCGGCGCGTCGGAGTCGGGGAAGAGCACGACGGCACTGGCGTGCGCGCTCGCGGGCTACGGCCTCTATTCCGATGAGTTCTGCCGCGTGGGCTCGGCCGGGGTCGAGCCGTTTCCGCGCGCGATCAATCTTCGGCCCGGCGGTACGGCGCTGCTCGCTCGCTCCGCATTTGCCGCACCGGCGCTGCGGCGGCGGCTCGCGGCGCGCGCGAACGCGGGTTGGGAGAACGCGGGGTACGACGACCTCTTCGGGAGCCTCGCCCCGCCGGCCGCAGCGCCGCTGCGCCACGTGTTCCGTCTCGCCGGAAAGAGCGAACGGCCCGCGGTGCGCTCGAGCACGCGGTACGAGATGCTTCGCCACATCGCGCCGCACGCGCGCGTCGAGGCTCGCGGCGGCGAACGTGCCGTCCGGCTCTTAGACGCGCTGACGGGAGCGACGTGCCACGAACTCATCCTCGGTACGCCCGACGAGACGGTGCGCGCGATCGCCGCAGTCGTGGGCGAACCGCGGGGGCGCTCGTGACCGAGACCGAACGGGCGGTTCGCGCCGTGCTGGCGGTCTGTGGACGAGCCGTCGTCCGAATGGGCGGCGAGAGCATGCTTCCAACGCTGCGCGCACCGATGACGCTGGAACTCGAGCGCCTCGACGGCGAGCCGCGCTGCAGCGACGTGATCGTTTTCTCCGACGCACGGGCGCTCGTGGCGCATCGCGTCGTCGGCAAAACCAAGCTGCACCTGCTCACCTGCGGGGACGCGCAACCGCACCACATCGAGCGGGTGGCGCGCGCCGACGTTATCGGGCGCGTCCGCGGGATCCTCAACGAACGCGGCGAGCGCGCGATCGATTTACGAAACGGCGTCGCCGCGCTTCGCGCGCGCGCGATCGTCTGGACGCGATTGCTGCGCGCCCCGGCCGCCCGGGCGCGGCGCGCCAAAGCCGCAACGGGCTCGCGAGCCGCGCGCGCGGCCTTGCTCCACGAGTTTGCGTCGGCGGCCGTGCGCGGGCACGACGGGCTCGCCCGCGATCTGCTCGCCGCGCACCGCGACGAGATCTTCGAGCACGCGCAAGTGCATCGGTGCTTTGCCTTCGCGTCCGCCTACGGCGATCCGGCGGCGGCCGATCGCTGGCAACCCGTCGCAGCACGCCACCGCGCCGCACTGGCGGTGCAGGCAACGCGGCTACGTGCGACGACTCTCGACGTGCGGGATCGCCTGCACGCCGCCGGTATTGCGGTTGCAGCTTTGAAGGGCGCCGCCCGTGCGGCGTCGCCGGATGCGACCGCCCTCCATCCGTCGAGCGACGTCGATCTGCTCGTGCCGCGCGCGCTGGCGCGAGCGGCGGTCGATACGCTTTGCGCGGCGGGCTATCGGCCGACGGGCAATCGATCCGGTTACGAACGCCACCACCACGAAGTTCCTCTGCGTTCGCCCGACGGCGTCATCGTCGAGCTGCACACGTCGCTCGTCTCCGGAGGGGTTCGCCAGGCGAACACGGACTGGCGAAGTCTGCACGATCGCTTTCTCTTCGTGCGCGGCGAACGCGGCGCAATCCGCGTTCTCGACGATACCGCAAGCGTCTATCATCTTCTGCTCCATTCGCTCGACGACTTTCACCTGCGCGATGCGATCGTCGCCGCGCAGTTGCTGGCGGCCAAACCGGCGATCGCGGGGAGCGTCCTCGAGTGGATCCGCGCCAGCGGTCCGTCGACGCGCCTTGCCGGCCTGCTATCGATCGCCTGCGATCTAGCCGGCATCGGCCTACCGATCCGGCCGCTCGCGCGCGCCTTCGCGCGATGGACGCTGCACAAATCCTCGTTGCCGGCGGCGATGCGGCGATACAGCCGCGGTGCGGAAGCTGCGCTTATCGCGCTTTCGGGTGAATGGTCCGCCGCGGCGGCGGTACTCTGTTCGGGCGTACGCGATACGCCGACGCTGCGTCGCTCGCTGCCGCGCAAGATCGCGCACGTCGCGGCGCAACTCGCGATCGCTCCGCTGGTAGCGGGCTACGCGCTCTGCGTAATGACGCCCGAAGCTTCGAGCGTCGCGAGAATCGCACGCACGTCGCGCTCCGCCCGTTCCAGTTCGATCCCGTAGGTCTGCGCGAGTTTCCCGGCGATCTCCGGCGCACTCGCGCTTCCGCTGCACCAGCCTAAGATGGCCCCGGCCGTGGCGTTGACGACGTGAATCTTGGCGCCGCGTTTGTCGTACACGACCACGTCCTGGGCGCACTCGCGCAGTTCCACTTCCGCGGCCAATTTAGGATAGTCAATCATCGCATCGTCCTTTCGTAGACCCGCTAGTATTGCGCGAGCGTGCCGGCCATTCGTTCGGCGCGCAGGGCTCTCGAAAAGAGCAGCAGTGAGAGCGGGAAGAGGACGACCGATGCAACGCTCAGCCACACGACGTCGCCGGCGATAATCGGAAACGCCGCACCCGCCAGCGCTTCCCGCACGGCGCGCAGCCCGTGCGTGATCGGCAGCAGCCACGACACGATCTGCAGCGGCCCCGGCAACAACGCGACCGGAAAGAGCACGCCGCTGAGCAGCGACATGCCGCCTCCGACGAAGAAATCCGACGGCGAGACCTGTTTGAATCGCAGCGTCGCCGCAGCGCTCAAGATGCCCAGCGGCACCGTCGAGCTTACGATGAGCAGAAAGCAGAGCAGCGTCGAGCCGACGTTGACGTGCGCGAACGGTGAGCCGCCGAACAGGAGCGATGCCAGCACGAGATACCCGGCGCCCTGGATGACCGTAAGCGTCAACGGCCACAGCATGCTCGCGAGGACGAAGGTAGCGACATTGGGTGTCGCCGCCAGAGTCGCTTCGATCGTACCGACCATCTGATCGTTGCGGATCGCGCGATCGACGCTCTGCATCGCCACCTGCATCATCGAGAAGAACGCGAGATTCACCACCGCGTACTCAAAATAGGTGCCGTGGCGCCCGCCGGCACCGAAGAGCGCGGAGTTCGGCACGAGCTTCGAGATGAAGTAGGCGCCGAAGACGGCGACGGCTACGCCCACCCATTGCATGACGAAGTTCATCGGGTAGGCCATCGCGATCCGTAGGTCGCGGCGAAAGAAGGCGCCCACGTTGACGGCGGCGATCACTGGCCGCTCGCAAGACGGAGCCGTTGTTCGTGCAGTACGGCGGCGGCGGGTCGCGTTCCCGAAACGATGCCGTTCTCGAGAACGGCGACGTGATCGCAGAGTTCGTGCACTTCCTCAAGCGAATTACTCGCAACGATCACGGTCTTGCCTTCACTGGCCGCCAAGCGATCGCGAATCAGCGCGCGGATCTCGGCGGCATGCGATGGGTCGATCGCTCGCGTCGGTTCGTCGAGCACGAGCACCGCGCCGTCCGAGAGCAACGCGCGTGCCAGCGCCAGACGATGACGCATGCCGGTGGAGAACGTACCGTACAGGCGATCGAGATCGCTCTCGAGATCGAACAGGCGGGCGCAATAGACGATCCGATCCCGCAATCGCTTCCCCCACAGACCGCCGAGCCCACCGAAAAACTCCAGATTGGCGCGGGCGCTCAAGCGATAGTAAAAGGAGCGATCGTCGGCCAAGCCGAGTCCCAGGAGCTTGCGCACCGCCGCCGCATTCCGTGCGGCATCCATACCGAAGACCTCAACGCGGCCCGCGCTCGGCACGGTCAGCGTGGCGATCAGCTTCAGGATCGTGGTCTTTCCCGAGCCGTTGGGACCGAGCAGTCCGACGATCGAGCCGGGCGCCACCGAAAACGAAACGTCCCGCAGGACGGGACGTTCGAATCGCGGCCGCAGCTGCGCGAGCGGGGAGAGCGAACCCGTCCCGAAATTCTTGACGACCTTTTCCAGCCGTACTGCGTGAACCATACCTCCAGTATTCTAGGGCGCACGAAGCTACGGGCGAAAGGTGTGAACGCCGCGAGGCCCGGGCCCGAAAGGCCCTACACCTGCGGGTGTATTCGACCGAAGCAACCGGCAACCCAATTGAGGTACGTTGTCGGAGTGAATCCGAAGCTTAGCGTCGTTGTGCCGGTGTACAACGAAGGCGCAACGCTCTTTTCCCGGCTTTCGTCGATGCTGGTATGGCTCGACGCCGAGTACGGCCGTGAAGCCTACGAATTGATCGTCGTCGACGATGGCAGCACCGACGCCAGCCGTGCGACGATCGAGTCGTTCGCGCGCAGGCACGTTTCGTGCGTGGCCCTCGCGCACGGCGCCAACTGCGGCATGAACGCCGCGGTCCGCACCGGCGTACTCCGCAGCAGCGGCGAGTGCGTCGTGACCTTCGACAGCGATCTCACCTACGAACCGGCCGCGATCGGGCGGCTCGTGGGCGAACTCCACGCGAGCGGCTCGACCGTATGCGTGGCCTCGCCGTACATGCGCGGCGGTGCGTGCGTGGGAATTCCGCTCGTGAAACGTCTGCTCAGCCGCTGGGCCAATCGCTTCCTCTCGTATGCGACCCGCGGCCGGCATTTTACGATGACCGGTATCGTACGTGCCTACCGCGGAAACTGGCTGCGCGATGCTTTGAGCGTGCGCGCGATCGACGCAACGTACGGGCTATTTTTTGAAGCGCTGCGCTGCGGTGCGCCAATCGTAGAGATTCCCGAAACGCTGGATTGGAGCGCGCAACCGAAGGATCGCGCGCGACGCGTCAATCTGCTGGCCACCGCGCGCCGAACGTGGCGCGTCTTCTGCGCCGGCATTGCGGCCCGGCCGGCCCTGCTGGCGGGCATTCCGGGATTGTTGCCCGGAATTCTGCCGGCCGTCGTTCTGATTGCCTTGTTCCTTCACGCCTCCACCCGAACGCTCGCGATCGCAACCGGGGTGACGATCGCGATTCAGTATACCAGCCTCGCCCTGGTCGGCCTCCAGGTCGGCGACTTTCTCACTAATGGAGCAGTACTGTGCAAACGTCCGTGACACTTCCCAACGATCAAGACGCCTCGGGCCGTTCTTTCGGCGATGCCGAACTCGAGGCGTTGCGAGCCGTGCTCGAATCCGGAACGCTGATTAGCACCAAAGGGCAGTTCGTCAAGCGTTTCGAGCGCACGCTCGCGGCTCGACTCGGCGTCAAGCATGCGTTTGCGTGTACCTCCGGAAGCGCCGCGATCCATACGGCCCTCGCGGCGCTCGATCTGGAGCCCGGCGACGAAGTGGTCACGACGTCGATCACCGACATGGGCGCCCTGACGCCGATCGTCTATCAGGCGGCCATCCCCGTCTTTGCCGACGTCGATCCCCTCACGTGCAACGTGACTCGCGAGACGATCGAGGCAGCGCTCTCCCCCAAGACCGCCGCAATTATCGTCACGCATCTCTTCGGCAATCCGTGCGATATGGAGCCGATCGAAGCGCTCGCCCGCGAGCGCGGCATTCCGATCGTTGAAGATTGCGCGCAGGCCTATCTCGCGACCGACCACGGCCGCAACGTCGGGTCGATCGGCGCGCTCGGCTGTTTCAGCCTGCAACAAGGCAAGCATATCACGTGCGGCGAGGGCGGCGTGGTCGTCACCGACGACGACGCGCTCGCGCGACGCGTGATGCTCTTTATCAACAAAGCCTGGGGTTATGGCGACGCCCATCCCGATCATTATTTCGCGGCGCTCAATTACCGGCTCTCCGAACTGCAGGGCGCCGTAGCCTACGCGCAGGTAGAGCGCCTCGACCAGTTCGTCGACATCCGCCGCACGCGCGCCGCCGAGCTCACCGCAGCGCTCGCGGGCGTGGGCGGCATCGCACCTCCCTACGTCGCCGAGCACGCGACTCATTCGTATTGGAAATACGCACTGCGCATCGATTCCGCGATCTACCCCGAAGGGCCGCACGGATTCGCCCGTCTGCTCAAGGGATACGACGTCGCCGCCGTCCCACGCTACATCCAGAAGCCGGCTTTTATGTGCGAGGTGTTCCAAGCGCGGGCGACGTTCGGCTCGAGCCAGTTTCCGTTCTCACTGGCGCGCCCCGAGGCGATCGACTACCGTGCCGAACGCTTTCCAGGGACGGCCGAGGCACTCGAGGACGTGCTGGTGCTGCCGCTCAACGAGCGCTACACGAGCGAGCACGTCGCACACGTCGCCCACGCGCTGCGCGCGGCCGCCGATCAATTGCGCGTGATCGCGGCATGAGCGCGCCTCAAACACCGCTTCGCATCGCACTGATCGGCGCCGGCGCGATCGGCCGCGTGCACGCCGAAGCGATTCGGCTGGCGCGCGGCGTCGAATTGATCGCCGTCTGCGACGCCGATGCCGAATCGGCACGCCGCGTCGCGCTCGAAAACGGCACGCGCTCGTATACGTCGTTCTTCGCTCTCGCGCAAGAAGAGTCGCCCGACGCTGTCGTCGTCGCGACGCCCCCAAACACGCACCGGTCGATCGCCGAGTTCTTCGCGTCGCGCGCCATACACGTGCTCTGCGAGAAACCGTTCGCCACCGATGTAGCCGGCGCGCGCTCCATGATCGCTTGCGCGAAGAATGCCGGTTCCATCGTGAGCATGGCCTCCAAGTTTCGGTTCGTCACCGACGTTCGAGCGGCGCGCGAGGCGATCGCGGCCGGCAAAATCGGCGAACTGCGAAGCATCGACGTCGCCTTCACCTCGCGCGTCGACATGCGGTCGCGCTGGAACGGCGACCGCGAGATTGCCGGCGGCGGCGTCATCATCGATAACGGCACGCACGCGATGGATATCTTTCGCTATATCGGCGGGCCGCTAAGCAGCGTGCGCGCGACCGAACCGGTGCGTCACCAGGACATTGCGGTCGAAGATACGGCGACGGTTTGCGCGCGCTTCGGCGCGGGCGGCGTCGCAACGGCCGACCTGAGCTGGTCGCTCGACAAGCGCCTCACGCAGTACTTGCGCATCTGCGGCGATGACGGCGCGATCGAACTTGGATGGGCGGGCTCGCGGATGAAGACCGCCGCCGATTCGCAGTGGGTCGAGTTCGGCAGCGGCTATGCGAAGATGCGCGCCTTCGTGGGCGTTATCGAGAATTTCGCCGGCGCGATTCGGGGTGAGAACGCACTCGAAGTCACCGCCGCCGATGCCCTCGCTTCCGTCGAAGCCGTCGACGCCGCATACGCATCGCTTCGCTTCAATATGTGGATCGAAGTAGGGGCCGGCACGATGGTCGAGGTCGCATGACGATCGCCGAACTCCCCGAGGTTCGCATCCATCCAGCGGCGATCGTCGAGCCCGGCGCGCGCGTCGGTCGCGGAACGAGCCTTTGGGACGGCGTTCACGTTCGTGCCGGCGCCGCCATCGGCGAGCAGTGCATCGTCGGCGAAAAATCCTACATCGCCTACGACGTGTCGATCGGCGATCGCTGCAAGCTCAACGCGATGGTCTACATCTGTGCCGCCGTCACGATCGAGGACGGGGTGATGATTAGTGCGGGGACCGTCTTCACCAACGATCGGTTCCCACGCGCGACCAGCCCCGATCTGCGCGAACTGCGTTCGAGCGAGCCCGACGAACACACACTTCCGACGCTGGTGCGCGAGGGCGCGACGATCGGCGCGAACTGCACGATCGGCAACGATTTGAGCATCGGCCGCTTCGCCATGATCGGCATGGGCTCCGTGGTTACCAAAAGCGTACCGGACTTTCATCTAGCGATCGGCAACCCGGCGCGATCGATGGGCTGCGTCTGTCGCTGCGGCACGCTGCTGCTGCGATTCGCGGACCGCTCCCCGCAGGCGACCGAGGACGTCTCATGCCGGGACTGCGCGCGCGACTATACCGTTCGCGACGGCGTCGTTGCGGAGCGAGGGGCGTAGCGATGCCCGCGCGTCTAGCAATCGTCGGCGGCGGCATGTTGGGCGTGGCGATGGCGCGACGCCTGGCCGCAACGCACGAGGTCACGATATTCGAACGCGCCGACGGGATCGGCGGACTCGCCGCACCCTGGCGCATCGGCGATCTTGAGTGGGACCGCTTCTATCACGTCATCCTCGAGAGCGACGAACACGTCATCGCCCTGCTGCGCGAGCTGGACCTCGATTCGGCGCTCGAGTGGAAACGCATCAAGAGCGCCTTTTTTATTGGCGGTCGCCTGCAGCCGTTTTCGAGTGCGCGCGATTACCTGGCGTTCGATGCGCTCAATTGGCTTGACAAGCTCGCGCTCCTACGGAGCGTGCGCGGGGCGAAGCGCGAGGATCCGGCGCTCGACGATATCTCCGTCGAAGCGTGGATGGTGCGGCTCGCAGGCCGGCGCGTCTACGAACGCATTTGGGCTCCGCTGCTTCGGGCCAAGCTGGGGGACGGCTACGCGCGAGCCTCCGCGGCTTTTCTGCAGGCCACGATCGCGCGGCTTCAAGGTACCAAGCATGCAGGGCCGGCGCGTTTCGGCTACGTCGACGGCGGCTACGCCACGATCGTACGCGCGTTGACCCGCGATCTCGCGCGGTGCGGAGTTTCCCTGCGGACCGGCGTCTGCGTCGAGTCGATCGCGCACAACGCCGACGGGACCTTCGACATTCGTGCGAATAGCGAAATGCAGTCGTTCGATCGCGTGGTCGTGACTTCACCGCCGCAGACCGCCGCGTGGATGTGCCCGTCGCTCTCCCGCATCGAGCGCGATCGGCTAGCAAACGCGCCCGGGTTGGGCGTCGTATGCTGCTCGCTCGTGCTGGATCGTCCGCTCGGGCCTTATTACGTGACCAATCTTGCCGATGCGCGCATCCCCTTCACCGGTATCATCGACATGAGCGCGCTGGTCGACCCGCGTCACTTGAGCGGGCGAGGACTCGTCTATCTCCCCCGTTACGTCGATTCGAGCGAGGACACCTATCACACCGGCGCCACGCTCTACGACATGGCCGTGGATTCGCTACGCCTGGTCTATCCGGGTTTCGACGAGCGCCGCGTGCGCGCGTTCGAGGTCGCCCGCGCGCCGTACGTTATGCCCTTCCCCGAGTGCGGCGCGGTGAGCCGCATGCTCCCGATCCGCACGTCGGTTCCGGGACTCTTTATCGTGAACTCTTCGCAGATCGCGCACGCGACCTTAAACGTTAACGAGACGCTGCGGCTGGCGGCGCAGGCGACCGAGATCGTACGGACTGCGGCGATCCAAGGAGACGGCCCGCGCTATGTCACACTTCGGTAGCCTCTCGCTCGACCTCGATAACGAGTGGTCGTATCTCAAGATTCACGGTGACGCCGCGTGGACGGATTACCCCTCGTATCTGGACGTCGTAGTGCCGCGCGTTCTCGAGTTTCTCGCGCGTCGCGATCTGAAGATCACGTTTTTCGTCGTCGGTCGCGATGCCGCGGCGCCGCGCAACCGCGAGGCGCTCGCGCAAATTGCGCGTGCCGGACACGAGCTGGGCAATCACTCGTTCTCGCACGAACCGTGGATCGCCCAGGCCTCCGAACGCGACGCATACGACGAACTGGCGCGCGCGCATGAGGCGATCGCTCAATCGACCGGCCAGGCGCCCGTCGGATTTCGCGGTCCCGGTTTTGCGAGTTCACCGCAACTGCTTAACGCCTTGATCCGCAGCGGCTACCGGTACGACGCCTCCGATCTCGCCACGTTCATCGGACCCCTCGCCCGCTGGTACTACTTTCGGCAGTCCCAGCTGGACGCGGCGCAACGCCTCGAGCGAGCGACGCTGTTCGGCACCTTCAGCGACGGACTGCGCCCGAACCGCGCGCACGTAAAATACGCGCCCGCCGGTTCGATCGTCGAGATTCCGGTGACCACGATGCCGATCGTGAGGCTGCCCATTCACTGCAGTTACCTGCACTATATCGACGCATTCTCGCCGGTCGCCGCCGACCGCTATTTTGCGCTTGCGATGAGCCTGTGCCGAGCAGCCGGCGTGCGCCCGTCGCTGCTCTTGCACCCGCTCGACTTCCTTGGAGGCGACGACGTTGCGTCGTTGCGCTTCTTTCCGGGAATGTCGCGCCCGTCATCGGAGAAACTCGCGAGCATCGCGCGCTTTCTCGACATCTACCAAAAGTCACTCGAGATCGTTCCGATGCGCGAACACGCGCGCCGCACGCAAGCGCTCGCAGCCGCCTGATGACCCGTTCGCCCGAGACCCTGCGACGGTTGGCGGTCGTTGCGATCGTCTCTCTCGATGGCGTACCCGCGTGGCAAGCGGATGCGATCGCGGCGCTGCGGGCCGAACCGTCATGCGATCTGCGCGTCTTCGGTGACGCGCGCGCCGCGCATTCCTATGGAACGATCGCGCGTCTGCTCGCCCGGCGGCAACTCGCGAACCGCTCGCTCGAGGGCGTGGTCGAACTCGACGACCTTGGCGTGCGGCCGCCGGTCGACGTCGTCATCGATTTTCGCCACGATGCCGAAGCATTGCCGCAACCGTTTACCGGGCGCTACGGAACGTGGATCCCGGAGATGCACAGTTCGACCCGCGAACTGCCGTATGCGCGCAGCGTGGCGAGCGGCGATCGCGTCGTCGAAGCTCGCCTGCGCATCGCGAATACGTCGCGCGTGCTGCGAACGGGACGCTTCGGCATTCGCTACTCGTACGCGCTGACGTTGACAGACGTATTCCGTCACCTCAGCGCCTGGCCGGCCCTGTGCGTCCGTCTCGCGGCCGCCGGAACAGTTGCCAGTCGCGACGTCGCCGCGACGATGCCGGATCCACAGCGACTGGGGGCATGGGACCTCCTGCGGTTCGGTGCGGCGCAAGCCTACCGTGCCGCGCGTGCGGCGCTGCGCTTTGCGCTCGTTGACGACGCGTGGGATATCGGCACGGTGTCGATCGACGCCGGCAGAATCACGAGCGAGCGCGTGATCGTGAGCGGAGTGCGCTGGATGCATCCGCGCGAGCGCAGGCCATTCTATGCCGATCCGTTCTTTTTGCCCGGCGCGTCACCCGCAGTTCTCTGCGAAACGTTTTCGCACCGGCTGCGCCAGGGAAATTTGGTGGCCATTGGCGTCGACGAGCGTTGGAGACCGCTCGCGCAAACGCGCATCGCCGCCGATTCCGGTCACTGGTCCTATCCGTTCGTCTTCAGATACGACGGCACGGCGTTCTGTCTTCCGGAGACATCGGATAAACGGCGCGTCGACGCCTTTACCTTCGACCGCGGCACGCTCGTTTTGGAGCGTCACCAAACCGTGCTCGACGGTATCGGCGCGTGCGACAGCACGATCGTGAACTACCTCGGCACGTGGTGGCTCTTCTGTACGCGTGCCGGTTGCGATAGCAATGCGGCGCTCTACCTGTATAGCGCGCCCTCGCCGTTCGGACCGTGGACGCCGCACGCCGCCAACCCGGTGAAGACCGATCTCGCAAACGCGCGCCCGGCGGGCCCGCTCTTTGTTGAAAACGGCGTTCTCTATCGGCCCGCTCAGGACTGCAGCGTTCGCTACGGCGGCGCGGTCGTCATCAACCGCGTGCTTCGGCTCGATTCCGAGGCGTTCGTTGAAGAACCCGCGGCGCGCATCGATTCGGGCGATGCCCGGCTCCCGCACGGGATCCATACGTTCGCGCGCCTGCCCGACGGCCGCATATTGATCGACGGCCGGCGCGAATATCTCACGCTGCGAAAGGCGTGGGGAATGGCCATGCGACGACGGCGCAGCGCCGCCGTCGCCGCCGCAGCCGTTGCAGCGTTACTCCTCTGCGGGCAATTCGCCAGTGCGGCCCCCGCACACGTTCGTACGTATCTCTATTATGGCGCGTTTTCGACCAACGTCGACATTCCCGGTTCGTACATGGCGCGCAAAGCAACGTTCGTCGAAACGGCCGGCGGAACGCCCGAACTGGTCGGCGCGTTTAAGGCGGCGGGCGGCGAATACGCACTGGCCTATACCGACCCGACGCTCGTGCCGTACTGCAAACCGCCGTTCGTGGCGCCAGCGGGTGCCTGCGCGGGACCAATCGGCAAAGAGATTTCGTCGAATGAGGACGCTTGGCTTCACGCACCGGACGGCGCGCGGCTTCATCGAGCCGACGCCTACACGCACGAGTATCAGGACGTTCTGAACCCGGCCTCTGCCGTAACGCAGCGCGCGTACGCGCGTTATACGGCGGGTCTCGCCGCTGCGGCTAGGCTGGACGGTTTTTTCGCCGACGACACCGGCTCTGAGATGAACGGGGCGTTCGACGGTTTCGGCGAAGCCTCGCGCGAACTCGCCGGGCCCCAGGCGTGGCTCGCCGCCGAACGCGGGCTGATCGCGTCGGCCGCTCGTCCGGTCATTCTCAACGGCGACGGCGAGGATTGGGGACCTGCGTATGGCGGCGCCCTCGCACGTTCGCGCAACGTCCTCGGCGTCAACTTTGAAGGGTGTTTTTCGAGCGCGGCCATCGGCATCTTGGACCAGCGCTATGGCAACTGGCCGCGAATGGAGAACGCGCTGCTTGCGGACGATCGCCTGGCGCGATACGTCGTTTGTATGATGACGGGTCCGTTCGCGCCCGCGCAGCGCCTCTACGCGCTCGCTTCCTGGTGGCTCAGCTACGACTCGCGCTGGTCGGTCGCCGCGCCGGTGGCCCGGGCGCCCGACGGACACACCGTGTATCCCGAGTACGATATCGTTCCGGAATCGCCCATACGCTCGGCGCACGCGCGCATCGGCGAATTGGCCGATGGCGGGGCATACGTGCGCGAGTTCGCTCGCTGCTATCAGGACGCGCGAAACATCGGCCGGTGCGCGGCGGTCGTAAACGATCGAAACGTACCGATCCCCATGCCGTCGGTACTGCGCCGGTATTCCCAGAGGCTTTCGGTCGACGCCGCGAGCGAATACGCTCGCGGCCGAGCCACGTGGACGAACGGTGTTCCGGCCACGCTCGCGCCGCTAACGGGCCTGGTTCTTCTCGATTCGCGTTAAGAAGTGAATGAACGGGCTCTTCGCGAGCACGGTTGGGTCGTCGCTCTCTGCGCCATCTAAGGCGAAGGCCGTAATCGCGGCAAAACCGCAGGCGCCCAGTTCCGCGATTTGCCGGCCATACGACGTGTAGCAGCTCCGCACGGCGCTGCCGGCGACCACGCCATAGCCTTGGCGCCGCGCGGCTTCCATCTTCGCGCGAACGCTCAACGTTCGATTACGAACGCACATCCGAACGTGACGCGCGATCGAACGCGGACGAATCCAGTCTTCCCGCTTCAGGCAGAGCGAATCATCGAGCCCTTCCCAGTCGATATTGTGCGTCGAAAAGAGAAAGTACCCATCATCCTTGGTCACGCGGCGAACCTCCGAGAGCACGCGGCCACGATCGGCGCGCGGGACGTAGTCCAGGCCGTTGAAACTGAACATGGTGCGATCGAACGATGCATCCTCAAAGGGCAGATCGCGCGCGTCGGCTAGAGCAAAGCGCTCGGCGGGCAGCGCCGGGAACCGCCTACGCAGGGCGGCGATCATTTCCGGCGAGTAGTCGACGCCCACATAGCGGGCGACCCGCGGTTCGACGTGCAGTGTGGTGCGGCCGGCGCCGACGCCGATATCGAGAAACGAATCGCTCGGCGATACGAGCGTTTCCAAGAATCGGCGTTCCGGCACATAGAGCTCAGCCAGTCCGGCGTAGTACGCGGCGCGTGCCTTCGACGTGCGTTGGTTCATCGGTACTCCTTTTCGAAAGCTGCGCCGCACCGAGCGCTGCCAGCAGCAACGCGACCCAGGTGAGCGCTTTGGGAACGGCCGTTTGCATACCGGTCGCAAGCGCCGGAGGCTGCGAACGCAAGTATGCGCCCCAGCTTTCGGCTGCGAGCACGCCCGGGTTGCCGAAGGCAACGGCAGCGGAGTGGCCCACCGGAAGATGGCGCAAGGCGAGAATCGCAACGAGACCTGCGAGCGTACAGGCGAGTGCCGCCGTTATGGCGAGGCGGCCTCGCGGACTGGCGGCAATGGCGAGAAATAGCGCGCCCGAGCCGATTGCGGCGGTTGCGATGACCGTGTCGTGCGTGGCCGCGTACCATGGAATGGCGAGCGCGACGGCGATCGCGCTCCACGCCATCCGGCGCGAGGTCCTCGCGAGCGCCGCAAGCGGCAGAATTAGTGCGACGCAAAGCTCCACGTCGTGCAGATACGGCGCCCCGAGCAGCGCGACCGCGGCGGGCGCCGCTACGATCGCCGAGCGATCGGCAAACCGCCGGAGATACGCGGCGACCACGAGCAGCGAACACACGATCGCGGCAACGTACAGGGGCTGCGCGAGCAGCGTGGCGTAGCGTTCGCTCAGGCCGCCGGCGTGCAGCGCCCAAACCGTACCGTACTGATCGGCGGCAAGCAGCTCGGCGTGCGACATCGCCGGCAGCACCTGCGTGAAATAACGCAGCCCCGTCGCGAGGCCCAGCGACCAAAAGTGCGCGACGGCCAAGACGGCCGCGCCGCCGATCACGACCGCGCGAGAGCGCGGTGCGAACCAAGAAAGCGCGACCAGAACCGGGAGCCCGATATGCGGTTCGATCGTGGCGGCGATCGCGGCGACGGCGGCGAGCCGCTCGCGTCCCGCGCGCGCCAGCACGGCGCTTGCGAAGAGTGCGGCGGCGACGAGCGGTCCGAGCTGCCCCCACCGAATGTTGAGCATCGCGACCGGCACGAAGAGGATCGCGAAGACCGCGACGGCCGGCATTCGCGAAAGTCGCTGCCCGCACGCGACGGCGACTCCAAAAAACACACACGACAGCACGAGCCAGAGAAACTTGGCGGCCGGAAACGGCAACTTTGCAAGCAGCGCAAACGGAAGAACGGCGTATCCCGGCAGCGCCGCGGGCTCGGCGGCGCTCGCCGGAAGATATCCCGGCGTCCAGATGCGGTGTTCGCAGGATCGCAGCGGCTCGAGCAGATAGGGATTGCGTCCGGCATCGAGCGCGGCTCCCGCGCAATAGAAGATCGCGAAGTCCGTGGCGGGATACGGGTCGCCGCCGTGGCGGTGGAGCGCGCTATCGAACAGCGGGCGCGCTCCGAAAAACGCGAAGACGACGAGCGCGCAGACGGCGACGGTCGCCGCGAACTCGCGGCGCGTTTTAGACCGCACCGCGCGCTCCGCGAGAAAGCGCGATCGCGAGGCCGCAGCAGAAGACCGGCAGGAGCGGGAAAATGACGACGCGCGGAATATCGCCCACGATCGGATTGACGAGGATCGTCGGAATCGACGCCGCCACCAGGCCGAAGAAAAACACCGCGTCTGCTCGCGTTCGCCAGCGCCAAAGCGCGACGAGCGAAAGCGGCGCCGCAAAGAGCGCGAATGCTAGAGCGATGCTGCGAATCGTCACGTACCCGACGCGCGCCGCGTACCACGCCCATAGGGGCGCGGTCTTCAGATACGCGCTGCTATCCCGTAGCTGCGCCACCACCTCGCCAAGTCCCGGCGAATGGGCGGCCAAGCCGATGGCTACGAGCGCGCCGCACAGCAGCAGGGAGACCGCACCGATTCGCAGTCCGAGACGCACGTGCCGTTGGTTCTTCGCGCCGATACCCGCGAGAACGAGCACGAGCGCTGCGGCCAACGGCACGTACGCAATGGGACGCGTGAAACTCATGAGCGTCGCTGCGGCGGTAAACGCGGCAAACCACGGCCATTTCGCCGAATCGGCGTAGCGGCAGACGGCATAAATCATGGCCACGAGAAACGCGAACGCGAGCATATCGGTCGAGGCACCGCTTCCGTACGACCGTACGTTTGGCAGCGCGCAGCACGAGAGGGCGACGAGCGCGGCGATCTCCGGCGCCGCGTAGAGCATCGCGAGCGCGTACAGCAGCAGTATTCCGGCGACGAAGGCGAGGTTGGATACGATCAGAAGCGCTTGCATACCGGCGAGCGGCCAGAGCCAGGAAGCCGCCAACGGGTACACGATTCGCGGCGCGAAGAGCGCCCAATATTGCGGATACGCGGCGTACAAGTAGTGGCGGCGAAGGGGATCGGCGAGCTCGGGTTTCCCGGCGTAGAAAAGCTGCGCGGACGAGCGCGCCCGAGCGTACGGGATTCCGGCATCCATTTCCATGCGAATCGCGTAGGTGTATCCGTCATACCCCCAATCGGGATGACGATCGGTCTGCACGTGAATCGCCGCGGCGGCAACGATGGCCAACACCAGCGCGTATGCGCGCGCGCGCCAGGCGGCAAGCTTCAGAGGAGCCACGCACTCAGGCTAGCATGCGGAGAACGCGCGCACTGCGGCACATCGGTACGGCGCGGCGAGCGCTCCTGCCCGAGCGCGTGGGGTATTTTGCCGGATTTCATGGAGGCTTTCGGCCCCCGCGCGCGCCGTGCGGTCTTTCGGCCCTCTCGATGCGGGTATGCGGCCCTTTTCACTGCCTCGGGCGAGCCGTTACGATGACACGGAACATGCACGCAACAGAACAGCATCTGGCTCCTACGCCGCGGTGAAACCGTGAGCGATTACACGGTCGAACGAATCGACCGGCTCGCGGCTTTCGAGCTTTTGCGCGCAAGTTGGGAGCGGCTACACGCGATCGACCCACACGCGCACGTGTTTACGAGTTGGGGATGGCAACGCGCCTACTGGGAGATCTCGCCGTATCGTCCGTTTGTCGCCGCGGTGCGCGATCGGCGAAGCGACGCATACGTTGCGTTCGCTCCCCTCGCGAGCGAACGGTGGCCGGCTCGATTGCCGTTCGGCGCGGCGCTTCATCTCGGCGGCAGTCCCAAAGCGGACTATACGGGGCTGGTTGCCGACCCGGCCCACGAAAATGCAGCAGCGGAAGTGCTCGCCGAATATCTCGATGGACTAACGTGGGATCACGCGTTTCTCGACGACACTCGCGATCCGCGCATCGCGCTCATCGTGGAGCGGCTGCGCGCGCGCGGCAATCGAATCGTGACATCGAGATCCACGACCTGTCCGTACGTGGTTCTCGGCAAGGATTTCGAGGGATACCTCGCCGGCCTTTCCAAGAGTTTTCGCGCGAATCTACGCCGCTCGCTGCGCACCTTCGAGCAGCTCGGAGCAACGCTTGAAGTCGCCGACGACACGAACATCGACGAGCGCATCGAGATGCTCGTCACGCTGAACTATCTTCGCTGGCGAGGCAACCTCGCGCACGCACGCGTGCGGTTCGGTACGCTCTTCCGCAACGCGTACGACCGCGGCTGCCTGCAGATATTCTCGCTGCGCCGCGGCGGTGAGACGATCGCCACGCAAGCCGTCTTTCTCTGCGAGCGCGAAGGGGCGTATCTGATGTATATGACCGGCTCGGATCCCGAGTACGCCAAATACTCGCCCGGTATCGCACTCAACGCCCTCGCGATCGAACACGCGATCGCGCGCGGTTACAAGCTCTACGATTTTACGCGAGGAAACGAGGCGTATAAAGCGCGCTTCGGCACGCAGACCCGCGAAACGCGCAACGTGCTGCTGGCGCGGCGCGGGCTACGGGCCGCCGCCGTGCACGCCACCCGCGGTTGGCAAGCCGCTCTACGCAGCCGCGCGCTCAAAACGCTCGCCGCCGTATCGCATCTCCGCCCGCACTCAATACGGGAACGCCGAGCGTAGCCAGACGACGAAGTGGTCGCTCGAGAAAGCGACGTGCCGGCCGCCGATGGTGCCGTGGCCGCCGAACTTATCGCACGATATCGATCCGATATTCCGGCCTGACCGATCGTAGAACTCGACGAGCCAGCGCGCGTCCACGCGCGTGTCCTTGGCGACCGGTCGCGCGATCTCTGCCGCTTCGAGAAGCCGCGCGATCTCCTCGCCGGAGCGGCGATACACGGTCGCGTTGGGGTAGAAGCGCACCCGTTCCGGCGCGATCGCGACCCGCGTCATCAAGCGATCGCTCACGTGATAGACGATCATCGAACGCGCGCGGTCGTAGCTGGCTGGAACCACGTTTGCGGAGGCGAGTGCGACGGCTAGAGCCGCGTGGAGCATGAGCGCGTTTCCTCGTAGATCATAGGCTCGTCGGTTTCGAGACGGTGAAGAGCGTTCCGCGATGATCGGTTCGAACGCCTTCTCCGAGTATCTTCGCGGCGCGCGTCTCCACGCCCGCGATCACCCGCTTTTCTTCCAGATCGTCGTATGCGGGGTCGGGCGATGCGAGCAGTCTTTTCTGCAGCCTCGGAGCAGTGAGGCGCTCGAATGCGTGGTCCTCTTCGTGCAGTAACCCGAGGGCGGGCGTCTGGCGGCCTCCCTGCGTCGTGCGCAGCGCCGAGTGCGGGTCCCACGCGATCGTATCCGCGCCATCGAAACGATCGTTCCCATCGCGAATGATACTGAGCCGCAGCGCACGCCGCCCGTGTTCGAGCGTGTAGAGTATGGCGACCGCCTCGGGGTCCCTCGCGAGATAGCGTTCCGCTTCGGCAAACTCTTCGAAATGCGCTCTTGGGATACGCAGCCGCCCGAGCACTTCATCGTTACCGGCAACGCGCCCACGAAGAAGCCCGTCCATCGTAACGCCCCGACCGATCCTCACGCCACACGTTCACGACAAGCACGCACGCG
Source organism: Candidatus Baltobacteraceae bacterium (assembly GCA_036559195.1). Classification (NCBI taxonomy): domain Bacteria; kingdom Bacillati; phylum Vulcanimicrobiota; class Vulcanimicrobiia; order Vulcanimicrobiales; family Vulcanimicrobiaceae; species Vulcanimicrobiaceae bacterium. The sequence continues at coordinate 53 of DATBTN010000044.1, read as the reverse complement.
CGCAAGCAGTGCTTCCGTCCCTTTCGTCCTTCGACAAGCTCAGGATGACAACT
>DATBTN010000043.1 GCA_036559195.1 Candidatus Baltobacteraceae bacterium | reverse complement strand
CCCCAGGAGTTTGATATCGTGTGGCTGACCCGTTTTGCTATCAACCGTTGGGTGATCACCACTATGGTGTTCGCCGCGCTCGTGATTTTCGGCCTGATCTCGTTTACGCAGCTCGGCCGTAGCTCCAATCCGCCCGGCACGGATTTTCCGGTCGTCGTCGTCTTCGCCGGCTACCCGGGGGCGTCGCCGCAAGACATGGAGCGCATGGTCATCAAGCCGATCGAAGACCAGATGACCGGCCTTGAAAACCTCGACGAACTCGACGCCACCGCACAGGAAGGCAGCGCGGCGGTCGTCGTCATCTTCAAGATGGGCACCGATCTCAATCTCGCCGCGATCGACGTGCAGCGCCGCGTCGACATCGCCCGCACGTACATGCCGAGCGACCTCAATCCGCCCGACGTCACCAAAGAGGGACAGTCGGAACCGCCGTTGCTCGACGTCGCGATAAGTTCGAAGTCGCTGAGTCAAACCCAAATCGCCGACATGGTGAACAACCAGGTCACGCCGCTCGTGCAGCAGATTCCCAACGTTCAGTCCGTGGACGTTCGCGGAACGGCGGATCGCGAATTTCTCGTTCGTCCGAATCCCACGCGGCTGGTCGGCGCAAACGCGACGCTCGGCGACGTATTCGGCGCCGTCGCGGCCAATAACATCAACGTCCCCGGCGGCATCATGACCCAGCCTACGCAAGAAGGCACCGTTGCGATTCACTCCTACATCGATCAAGCGACGGACATTCTCGGCATCCCGCTGATGGTGCCCGGCTCGTCGAACAAGAGCATGCACGTCGGCGACGTCGCCTCCGTGGAAGACGGACACGTCGAGATGCGTTCGATATCGCACTTCAACGGGCAGCCGCGCGTGTATATGGCCATCAATCCCACGCTCGGTGCCGATCAGATCAAGTCGACCCAAACCGCCCGCGCCCAAATGGCTACGATCGAGGCGAAATTTCCGCAGCTGAAGTTCCACGAGATCGACGCGCCGGCCGATTATACGGCCAAGAGTCTCTGGGGCGTGGGGCAATCGCTGCTCGAGGGCATCTTCCTCACGGCGATCGTGATGCTGCTTTTCCTGCATGCGTGGCGCAACGCGGTCGTCGTATTCCTGGCGATTCCGACATCGATTCTCGCCACGTTCATCCTCATGCGGCTCTTCGGTTTCCACATCGATTCGCTCTCGATGATGGGCCTCTCGCTCATCATCGGCATTCTGGTCGACGACTCGATCGTCGTCCTGGAAAATATTACGCGGCATCGAGACTTAGGCTTAGATCCGATGAACGCGGCCATTACGGGGCGCACCGAGATCGGCAGCGCGGCGATCGCCATTACGATGGTCGATGTGATCGTGTTCCTGCCGATCGCGTTCTTGCCTGGAATCGTCGGCGCGTACCTCAAGGAGTTCGCGGCCGTCGTCGTGATCGCGACGCTGTTTTCGCTGCTCGTCTCGTTCACGCTAACGCCGTTGCTCGCCGCGCGCTGGAGCGTCATCAAGCGCTCCGAAGCGCCGCCCAAATGGCTCAAGGCACTCGACAACCGTCTGCTCGACGCCATCTTGTTCACCTTGTCGGTCGTGCTCTTCGGCGTGGGCACCGTTACCGGGTGGTACCTGCTCAGCACGGCGGGCGTCTTCATCGTCGCACTGCTAGTCCTCAACGCATTCGTACACCGCTACGACGCCGTACTCGGGTGGTACCGCCACAAAGCGCTGCCGTTCGCGCTCGAGCACGGCACCTTCGTCGTGTTCGTTTGCGCCGTGCTATTTTTCAATGCCCTTTCGCTTGCCATGGGCGCGGGGCAAACGACCATCGGCATCGATATCGGAATCGTGGCCGCTACGGTCCTGACCTATGCGATCGCATTCGCGCTGCGCAGATTCGCCGGCAAGAAACGCGGCTTCGCCTCGCTCGGCACGAAACGCCCGCTCACGATCGTCACGCTCGTTCTGCCGGCGATTCTCTGCGGAGCTATGGTGCTGCTCGGCGGTATCAGCACGGACTTCGTTCCCGCGCAGCAAGACGGCTCCATCGGGATGACCGTGACCTATCCGCCCGGCACCCCGATCGCTACCACCAACAAATACGTCGTGCGCCTCGAAAAGGCGGCGATGCAGATCGACGGCATAAAGTCGGTCAGCTCGACCGTTGGACGCAAACAGTCGGGTCACGGCAGCGTGACCGGCGGCAACTACGCGACGCTCAACGCGCAGATGGACGACAACCACATCAAGGATACGAATCGAGCCAGCGATCAAATTCGCAAACTCGTGTATCTGGTTCCGGGCGCGCAATTCGAGGTAGCCGGCGACAGCGGAAACGGCTCGGCGATCTTTTACGCGCTCACCGGTCCCGACGATCAAATCGGTCCGGCGGCTGAAAAGGTCGCAAGCTATCTGCGTACGCTCAAGGGATCGGTCAACGTGCAGACGAGCGCCGAAGCCGGCGCGCCGCGCCTCAACGTCGATGTCGATCGCGCGAAGTGTGCGGTGCTCGGCGTGAATCCGGCCGACGTCGCCAACGTGGCGCGCATCGCGGTCGACGGTGCGGTCGCGACCAAAGTGCGAACCTCAACGGGTCTAGTCGACGTTCGCGTGCAGTTCCCGAGTGCGGATCGCAACACGGTCGAAGATCTCAAGAACGTGCGCGTCCGGGCGCAGGATGGAACGCTCGTGCCGCTGGGTACGCTCGCAACCTTCGTTTGGACCAAAGCGCCGACGAAGATCGAACGCATGAACCGTCAGCGCGTCGTCAACGTGCTTGGCGACATTCTACCCGGCTACTCGCTCGGTCAGGTCTCGGGACCGCTCGAAAAGAAACTCGCAGAGCCGGGCTTCTTGCCCGAAGGCGTCAGCCTCAAGCCCGAAGGCAACTCGCAGTACATGGTCGAGACCTTTAAAAACATGGGCATCGCGCTCGTCACCTCGTTCTTGCTCATCTACATGCTCATGGTCATTCTCTACGGATCGTTCCTCGAACCGTTCATCGTGATGTTCTCCGTGCCGCTCGCGATCATCGGCGCGCTGATCTTCCTGGCGGTGATGGGCCGGTTGCCGGGCGGCCAGGCACAGTCGCTCAACATCATCTCGATGCTTGGAATCGTCATGCTCTTCGGATTGGTCGCGAAGAACGGCATCCTGCTCGTCGATTACTCCAACACGCTCTGCAAGCGCGGCATACGGGTTCGCGATGCGGTCTTGCAAGCGGCCGGAACACGTTTTCGGCCCATCGTCATGACGACGGCGGCAATGATCTTCGGCATGCTGCCGCTCGCGTTGGGATATGCCGAAGGCGGCGAGTGGCGGCAAGCCATCGGCACGGTCATCATCGGCGGTCTCACGAGTTCGCTCGTTCTCACACTCTTTCTCGTGCCGATGATTTACAACACGTGGATGGGCGCGCTCGAACGCCGGGCGGATCGCAAAGCGGTTAAAGCCGAACTCCAGCCCCTCGAACCTGCCGCGCAGCACTAACGATTCGGCCGCCTCCAAGCGAGCAAGCGGTGGCTACACCGCTTGCTCGTTATTTTTGGGTAAGTGTTTCTGCGAACCCCACCTACTACTTGGACTCGGAGGAGAGATCAACCACCATGCATTTATACAAACGGCTGATTTGCGGTGCGCTTACGTTCGCACTCGCAATCGGTTTCGTCGCGATCGGCCCCGCCGCTGCGGCCGCCATTCCAATCGTCGTTAACGGATCGACCGTGACGTTCGATCAGCCCCCGATCGAACGCGCCGGGCGAGTCTTCGTACCGCTGCGCGGTGTTTTCGAACGCTTGGGAGCGAGCGTCGTCTACGCCAACGGCGAGATCAACGCGCAAGGCAACGGGCGCAGCGTCGCCCTCCACATCGGTTCCAACCAGGCGACGGTCAACGGGCAAACCGCCTACCTCGATCAAGCGCCGTTTCTCGTGGGAGCGCGCACGCTCGTGCCGCTGCGCTTCGTCGCACAGGCGCTCGGAGCGACGGTCAATTACAACTACGGTTCGCACACGGTCTACATCAACGGCAACGGCAACAGCAGCACGTCTTCAAATCCGGCGCCGGTAAGCAACGCATCCTTCCGGCTCGAGAATCGCCGGCCGAACACGCACTCCAACACGCTGCAGCCGCGCATCAGCGCCGATTTCAGCGAGCCGATCAACCGCGATTCCCTCCACGTATTTCTGGATAATCGCGAGGTGACGCAGGATGTCTACCTCAACGGCGGCGGCACGGCGTTCTATTTTACGCCGCGCAATATGCTCAGCTCGGGATCGCACACGGTGCATCTCACGGGCACCACGGCGGCCGGCGCCGGCTTCGATCGTCAATGGAGCTTTAGCACCCAAAACGGCGTCTCGCAAAACTTCGTTCACCTAACCTCCCCCGGCGCCGGAACGAAGGTCGGCAGCAGCTTTACGCTGCGCGGAACGACGCTGCCCAATTCGAAAGTGCACATTATCGCAACGGGCGTCGCCAATCTCGGCCCGATCCCGATCGGAACCGGCAGCTTCCAAGTCGATACGACTGCGGATGCGAACGGGCGCTTCAGCCAGCAGGTTCAAGTCAACGCTTTCGGCGGCGGCCAAGTGCGCGTCCTGATCCAATCGCAATCGCCCGACGGCGCAGCCGCCGAGCTTCCCGTACTCTATTCCACGTAAAAGCGATCTATCGGCCGAGCCGTAGGTCGAAACGGCGCTGGGGAATCCCGGCGCCGTTTCGCTTCAAGGCCAAGGCGAGCGGTGCGTGAAACGACGAGCGCATGCGAGTCTTACTGACGGGCGCCGCCGCCGGACTGGCGCAGGGCATCGCCGTCGCGCTGGTGCGCGACGGTCACGAGCTGACGTTAACCTTCCGGCCGGGGGGCACGCCGCCGGAGCGCACGCTGGAACTCATTCGCGATGCGGGCGGCGCCGCCGAAGCCTACGAACTCGATTTCCTCGCCGGCGAGCAACTCGTCGCGGAGACGCTCGCGCGGATCGTGGCCGGGCGCGGCGGCTTCGACGCACTCGTCCACGCGGTGGGGCCCATGAGCATCGCTCGATTCGAGCGCAGCACGATGGCGGAGTACCACGCGATGATCGACGGCAATTTGCGCAGCGCGGTGCAAGCGGCCGCGGCGGTGCTCCCGCACATGCGCGCGGCGCATTTTGGCCGCCTCGTCTTTTTCGGTATGAACGGTTCGCAGACGACGCGGCCCGCTCGCGGGCTCGCGCTGCATCTGGCCGCCAAGGCAGGCGTCGTCGCGTTCGCCCGGACCCTCGCTCTGGAGGAAGGCCGCCGCGGCATCACGGTCAACGTCATCGAACCCGGCGATATTCGTGAGAAGTCGCTAAGCCGGGCCGAAGCGTTAGAGCAAAGCGCGGCGAACCCGCGCGGCCGCCCCGGGACGTGGGAAGATATCGCGCGGGCCGTTCAGTTCTTCATCGCCGCCGAGAACGATTTCGTCAACGGCGCCGTGCTCAATGTGACCGGGGGGTTGATCGAACCCTACGAGCGAAACGCCCCACCGCCATGATCAACGACGAAACCAGCGCGCATCGCGCGTTCGCGCTGCCGGGTGCTCGCGCGCAATACGGTCCCGATAAGCAGGTCGATGTCGAACACATCGACCTTCATTTGACGCCCGATCTCGATGCGCGGCGGCTGGCCGGGACCTGCACGACGACGGTGCGCGCGCTGGATGAAAGCGTCGCTCGCCTGTCGCTCGACGCAATCGACCTCACGATCGTTTCGGTCGAGCGCGACGGAAAGCCGCAGTCCTTTACGCGCCGCAACGGTACGCTCGATATCGCGTTCGACCCGGCGATTCGCGCGGGAGAACGAGCGACGTTCGCAATCGCCTACGAAGCCGACAAACCGCGCCACGGCCTCTTTTTCGTCGCGCCGAGCGAGGCGTACCCGAATAAAGTCAAACACGCGTGGACGCAGAGCCAAGACGAGAACGCGCGCTACTGGTTCCCGTGCTTGGATTACCCGCACGAAAAACAAACGACCTCGGCGACGATCGTCGTTCCCAAGGGCCAGTTCGCGCTCTCCAACGGCAAGCTCGCGGAACGCCGCGACGACGGCGAGAACACGATCTTTCGCTACGAGCAGAACGTTCCGCATTCGACGTATCTGGTGACCCTCGTGGTCGGACCGTTTGTCGAAGTGCTGCAGACGCAGGCGCCAAAACCGGTCTACTATTACGTGCTGCCCGGGCGCGAGGGCGACGGCGAGCGCGCCTTCGGCAAGACGCCTAAGATGATCGAAGTCTTCGAACGTAAGATCGGCACGCCGTATCCCTACGAACGGTATTCGCAGATCGCGGTCGGCGACTTCATCTTTGGCGGCATGGAGAACACCTCGGCGACCACGCAGACCGACCGCACGCTGCACGACGCAAAAGCGCACCTCGATTTCTCGAGCGACCCGCTGGTCTCGCACGAACTCGCGCATCAATGGTTCGGCGATCTGCTGACGTGCCGCGACTGGTCGCAGGCGTGGCTCAACGAAGGGTTCGCGACCTATTTCGAGGCCGTCTTTCGCGAAGCGGATCTCGGCTACGACGAATACCTTTACGACATCTTCGGCTGCGTCGCTCGCTATTTGCACGAAGACGGCGATCGTTATCGCCGCCCGATCGTCTGCAATCGGTTCCGCGATCCGATCGAACTCTTCGACCGCCACCTCTACGAGAAGGGCGGTGCCGTCCTGCACATGCTTCGCGGCGAGCTCGGCCAGGCACGTTTCTGGCGCGCGATCGCGCGCTACGTAAAGGACAACGCGGAGCGCAACGTCGAGACGATCGATCTGATCCGCGCGATCGAGAATTCGACGGGCCGCAACCTGCGCGAATTTTTCGATCAGTGGGTGATGCGCGGCGGTCATCCCGAACTCGAGTACGGCGTAAAATGGGACGCCAAACGCCGGGCGGCAACTATCACTATCGATCAGGTTCAGAAGGTCGACGAGGAAAACCCCGCCTATCGCTTCGATCTCGATCTCGGCTTTGCGTTCGATTTGCCCGAACGGCCCGCAACCGATTTCGGCGGCGAGCCGCTCGCCGGCGAGAAACGCGTTCGGGTGCGTGTCGAGCGCGCGCACGAGACGTTTACCGTTCCGCTCGATCGCGAACCAAAACTCGTACGCATCGACCCCGGAGCCTACATTCTCGGGAGCGTAACCTACAAACTGGGTGTGGACTACGCGGCCGCAACGCTGCAGGGCGACGCCGATATCGTGGCGCGCATCCGCGCGGCCCGGGAACTCGCCAAAGACGCTTCGCAGCCGGCGCGAGCGGCGCTTGCGGCGGCGTTCGAACGCGAACCGTTTTGGGGCGTCTTGGACGAAATTGCAAGCGCTCTCGCCGGGACGCACGCGCCCTGGGCTCGCGCGATGCTGATCGGCGCGCTCGCGCATCGGCACCCGAAGGTGCGCCGCGCCGCCGCCGCGGCGCTCGGTACGTTTAAAGATGCGGACGCAGCGACCGCGCTCCTACCGCTCGCCCGCGACGACGAATCGTACTTCGTGCAGGCCTCCGCGCTGCACGCGCTCGGTAGGACGCGCGATGCAAGGGCGTACGACGTTCTGCGCGACGCGCTCCAAACGTCGAGCTGGAACGGCGTCATCGAATCGGGGGCGGCTCGCGGGCTCGGCGATCTCGCCGATCCGCGCGCGACCGGCGCGCTGATCGATGCGACCGCTCTGGGTCGCGAAGAGGCGCTGCGACGCGCGGCGATCGCCGCGCTCGGACGCGTGGCGGAACTGCAGGATGGCGAACGCGCGCGCGCCGTTGAGGCGATCGCGCAGCTGCTCGACGACCCGATGTTCTTAGTCGCGATTTCGGCGATCGCCGCCGCGGAGCATACGGGCGACAAACGCCTGCTCGGGCCGCTCGATCGGCTCGCGCAAAGCGCGTTCGACGGGCGTATCCGCAGAAGCGCTACCGAAGCCGCGATTCGCGTGCGTGAAGCGCAGCACGTTCCAGCACAAGTAACCGGACTACGGAGCGATCTCGATACATTACGTGAAGAACAGCGCAAGATTCAGGAACAGATCGAGACGCTCGCGCGGACGTAAACGCCTAACGGTTCTCGCCCTCCTCGTCGCCGTACTCGCAATCGTCGCCGTACTGCTGCTTCACCGACGCGGCGGCGGGGCAGCGCGAGCACCTCGCGTTGCGGTGGCGACGCCGGCGCGAGTCACCGTCACGGCGGCACCCGCCTGGACGCGGACGCAGCGCGACGCGTTGCATCGCGCGCTGCGCGGCGCGCTCGACCGCGGTACCAACGGTGCGGCGGCGTGGAGCTGCGCCGTGCTATCGCAGGGCGGCAAGACGCTCTACGACGATCGGGCGCGCGCGGCCGCGATGCCCGCGTCGGTGCTCAAGCTCGTCGTCGCGGCGACGGCGCTCGACGATTTGGGGCCGGAGTATCGCTTTCACACGCTCTATGCCGCGAGCGGCCGGCCGGCTAACGGCCGGCTCGAGGGCGACCTCTGGGTCGTCGGCTCGGGCGACCCGTCGCTGCGCAGCCCCGACCTGCGCGGCGGGGTGAAACTCTTAGCGCAGCAAGGTCTGCGCCATATCGAGGGCTCGATCGTCGTCGACGGCAGTGCGATCGCCGGTGAGGAGATCAACCCGCTGTGGAACGCCGACGACGCGAACGAAGACTTCGAAGCCGCTACCAGCGGAATCTCGCTCGACGAAGACACCGTTGAATTCGATATCACCGGAACCGCGCCGGGAGGCGCGGCGCGCATTGCGATCGACCCCCACAGCGCTTCCGTGCACTACAGCGGATCGATCGTCACCAGCAACTCGGGCGCCGACGACGTCATCATTGCGGCGACCCAGACGCCGAATCAGTTTATCGCAAGCGGTGCGATCCCGCCGGGCGTAACCGAAAAGTTCTGGGTGCCCGTTCACGGGATACCGCAGTACGTCGGCTCCGTCGTATCGCAACTGTTCGAGGCACGCGGCATCTCCGTCGGCGCGCGCCCGCATACGGGAACGGCTCCGCTGCGTACGCTCGTTTTGTGGGACCATCGATCGGCCCCGCTGCGCGATTTGGTTGCCGACATGCTGTTCCATTCCGACAATCACTATGCGGAACAGTTGATGCGCGTGGCCGGCGGACTCGACGGCGCCGCGGCGACCGACGCGAACGGTCTGGCGGCGGAGCGCAACTTCCTTCACGCTAGCGGCGTACCGACGCCCGGCCTGCATCTCGTCGACGGCAGCGGACTCGCTCACGCCAATCGGGTGGCCGCGCTAACGCTCGCGACGATTCTGTCATACGAGCAGCAAGATCCGCTCGGCAACCCGCTCTACCTGCTGCTTCCGCGCGGCGGTTTCGACGGTACCCTCAAACACTACGGGTTCACGACCGCGCTCGGCCGGGTGCGTGCGAAGAGCGGGCATATCTTCGGCGCCTCCTCGCTTGCGGGCTACGTCAACACGCGTCACCATGGGCGACTGAGCTTCGCCTTCATCGTCAACGGCTCGCCGGGCGATCCGGACGCAGCGATCGTCGCGGCCATCGACAGGCTTTCGGAGTTTTGAACCAAACTCGGGAGCCGTATGCTCGAACCTGAGATTTTGGAGCGTCTGCTTGCTACGGCGCTAGGGCGCGGCGGCGATTACGCCGACGTTTTCTGCGAACGCCGCACCGCGACGTCATTTCGATTGCAATCGGGCTCGATTCATGAAAGCGGTTTGTCGATCACGCAAGGCGTGGGCATTCGCGTGATCGTCGGCGAGTCGGCCGGCTACGGATATTCCGACGATCTCTCCTTCGACGCTCTCGTGAAGGCCGCCGAAGTTGCATCGCTGATCGCCCGCGATCCTTCCGCGCGTACGCGCAGCGTTCGCATCGCCGCGCAAAGCGTTGCTCCCCTTTACGACGCGCTACGCGTCACGCACGCGCCGTCGGAGGCCTACGTTAAGCTGTTGGAGCGGGCCGATATCGCGGCACGCGGGTTCGATCCGCACGTTTCGGCAGTGAACGCGACGATCAGCGACGAGTTGCAGGACGTCTGGATCGCGACCAGCGACGGTCGCTTCGTGCACGATCACCGGCCGCTCATCTCGCTCGGCGTGCAGGTGGTATCGAACAAGAACGGCGAGCGCGGCTACGGGTACGTCGGCGACGGCGGCCGCACGTCGATCGCGTACTACGACGATCGAACGCCGGAGTCGCTAGCGCTCGACGCCGCACGCATCTCCACGACCAATCTGGAGGCGATTCCCGCGCCGGCCGGCGAGATGGCGATGGTCGTGGGATCGGGCGGCGGCGGCGTGCTGCTGCACGAAGCTGTCGGCCACGGCCTCGAGTCGGATTTCAACCGTCAGGGCGTGTCACTTTACAGCGGCCGCGTGGGCGAACGTGTCGCGAGCGAACTGGTAACCATTTACGACGACGGCAATCTGCCCGAAGAGCGCGGAAGTTTGGCGGTCGACGACGAGGGCACGCCCGGCGCGCACAAGGTGCTCGTGGAGAACGGCATCTTGCGGGGGTACATGCAAGACCATCTCAACGGCGTGTTGATGGGGACCGGATCGACGGGGAGCGGACGGCGCCAATCGTTTCGCGTCATGCCGCAGCCGCGCATGTGCAACACCTACATGCCCAGCGGCGAATCGACCGTCGAGGAAATTCTCGCCTCGACGAAGCGCGGTATCTATGCGAAGTCCTTTGCCGGCGGTCAAGTGGAGATCAGCAAGGGCGATTTCGTCTTCATGGTTGCCGAAGGGTACCTCATCGAAAACGGCAAGATTACCGCACCGCTTAAAAACGCAACCATCGTGGGGAACGGACCCGAAGTCATGACGAAGGTTGTGGCCGTCGGCAACGACAGCCGCCTCGCGAACCGCCACTATACGTGCGGTAAGGGCGGCCAATACGTTCCCGTCGGCGTCGGCATGCCGACGGTCAAGATCTCGGCGGTGACGATCGGAGGCTCGAATGTCGAGTAGCCTCGATGCCGCCGGCGCCGTCGACTACGCGCGCGACGCGGTGCGGATTGCGATTGCCGCAGGGGCTTCGCAAGCCGACGCAACGCTCTCGATCGGCGATCGCTTCTCGACCGAGGCGCGCGATCGAACGATTACCAAACTCGAGCAGTCGACCGGGAAATCGCTGCAGGTGCGCGTGTTTGTCGACGGGCGCAAAGCGACGCTCGGTACCACCGATTTCGATTCCGAGCATCTGCGAGCGGCGATCGCGGAAACGGTCGCCCAGGCGCGCCACGTTGCGAACGACGAGTTCGGCGGTCTCCCGCAGCCCGGCGATTTGGATCCATACGGACGCGTGGATCTGGAGTTGTACGCCGACGATATCGTCGGCCGCGACGCGCAGAGCAAGGTCGATGAGGCGCTGCAGCTCGAGCGACTGATTCGCGAGGCCGATCCGCGGATAGAAAATAGTAACGGGTCGCACTACGGCGACGGCGTCACGACGACGGCGCTCGCCAACTCGTTCGGCTTTGCCGGCGCCTATCGTTCGACGCGCGTCTCGCGTTCGAGCAGTCCGGTCGCGCGCGATGGCGAAGCAAAACGGACCGGCGCCTACGGCACCGCCGGGCGCGGACTGCGCGAGCTGGAATCGCTCGAGGACGTCGCGCGAATGGCCGTGCGCCGTACGGTGGAACTCTTCGGCGCCCGCAAACCGCAGACCGGGCGGATGCCGGTGATCTTCGAACGCGACGTCGCGGCGGCGGTGCTCTCCGATCTCTTCGCCGCACTCTGCGCCTCGAACGTCGCGATTGGAAATTCGTGGCTCGGCGAGCGCGTGGGCGAGACGATCGGCAGCCCGTTCGTCACCATCGTCGACGACGGCACGCTCCCGGGATTGCTCGGAAGCTCGCCGTTCGACGGCGAAGGCGTCCCGACGCGGCGCACCTCGGTGTTCGAACGCGGAACCTTGCGCACGCTGCTGTACGACACGTACTACGCCCGCAAACTCGGCGCCGCGAGTACGGGCAACGCGAGCGGCGGAAGCATCGGCCCGAACAACTTCTATTTGGAATCGGGAACCTGGGCGCTCGATCAAGTGATCGCCCGCACCAAACGCGGCGTGCTCGTGCTCGATACGATCGGCTTTGCAACCGAGCACGCGAGCGGCATTTACAGCCGCGGCGCGCGCGGCTTCGCGATCGAGAATGGCGAACTCGCTTACCCGATCGACGAGTTCACGATCGCGAGCACCTTCACGGAGATGCTGGCCGGCATCGACGCCGTCGCCGACGACCTCCGCTTCGATGGCCCCGTCGTCTCCCCGTCGTTCCGCGTAGCCGAAATGACGATCAGCGGCAGCTAAGCCCTTTTGACGAGGGAGGCTCGGTTCGGGCGCCCTTGAACCTACTAGCGGTGCCACAGGTTTCTATTAGTTTCACGCTCATCATGCGCATCGAGATGTCGAATAGTCCCGGAGCCTTCGGGCAGCTGGCGTCGGCCATCGGCGATGCCGGCGGCGTGATCGCCGCGGTCGACATGCGCTCGGTCACGAAGACCCACGTCGTGCGCGACTTCACGGTAAACGTTACATCCGACGTCGTCGGAAAGAGCGTCCGCGAGGCCGTGGAATCGATCGAGGGCGTACGCGTCATCAGCGTCTCCGACAGCACGTTTCTCGCTCATCTCGGGGGCAAGATTCGGATCGAACCGAAGATCCCGGTCAAGACGCGGCAGGATCTCTCGACCGTGTACACACCCGGCGTCGCGCGCGTTTCGATGGCGATCGCCGCCGACCCGAGCAAGGCGTTCCAGCTCTCCATCAAACGCAACACCGTCGCGGTTATCTCCGACGGCACGGCGGTGCTTGGGTTGGGCGATATCGGTCCGCTCGGGGCGTTGCCGGTTATGGAGGGCAAGGCGATGCTCTTCAAACAGTTTGCGGGCATCGACGCCTTTCCGATCTGCTTGGACACGAAGGACGTCGACGAAATCGTCGAGACCGTCATTCGAATCGCACCGGTTTTCGGCGGCATCAACCTCGAAGATATCTCGGCACCGCGCTGCTTCGAGGTCGAACGGCGGCTGATCGAGGCGCTCGACATTCCCGTGATGCACGACGATCAGCACGGCACGGCCGTGGTGATCATGGCGGCGCTCATCAATGCGGCGGCCGTTGTCGGTAAGCGGCTCGAAGATCTGCAGGTCGTCGTCTCCGGGAGCGGCGCCGCGGGTACCGCGACGATCAAGATGCTGCTTGAGGCCGGCGTCCGCGACGTGATTCCGGTCGATCGCGCGGGCGCCCTCAATCGCGACGATCGCTACGAGAACTCGCACTGGCGCTGGCTGGCAGAGAACACCAACCGCGAAAACCGGCGCGGATCGCTGCACGACGTCCTGAAGGGGACCGACGTTTTCATCGGCGTCTCGGCACCGGGCATCTTGCAGGCGCAAGATATCGAGCAGATGGCGCGCGATCCGATCGTGTTCGCGATGGCGAACCCAACGCCGGAGATCATGCCCGACGTGGCCGCGCCGTACGTTGCGGTGATCGCGACCGGCCGCTCCGATTTCCCCAATCAAGTCAACAACCTGCTGGCGTTTCCGGGAATCTTTCGCGGCGCGCTCGACGCGCGCGCGAGCCGCATCACCGAGAAGATGAAACTCGCTGCGGCTCACGCGATCGCGTCGATCGTCACCGACGACGAACGCAATGCCGAGTATATCATTCCGAGCGTCTTCGATACGCGGGTCGTGGATGCGGTGGCCAGAGCCGTCGCGCAGGCCGCGGTCGATGAGGGGGTCGCGCGCCGAACGCTGGTCCTGTCCGAAGGGGAAGACATCACGACCTCAGCGTAAGGAGTCCCTATGGCGTTGGCTCGCATTCTGGTAATCGAGGACGACGAAGATATCCAATTGCTCGAAAAGACCGTCCTCGAGCGCTCGGACTACGAAGTAAAAGTGACCGGCACGGGAGCCGAAGGGCTGGAGCTTGCGGAGAGCTACAAGCCGGATATCGTCATTCTCGACGTGGGCCTGCCCGATATCTCCGGCCTCGACGTGTGCACGTCGCTCGCGACCACGACCAACGCATTCGTGCTGATGGTCAGCGGGCACTCGCGCGAGCAAGACGTGCTGCTCGGGCTCGGGCTCGGCGCCGACGACTACATTACGAAGCCGTTTTCGGGCAACGAACTGGTGGCGCGCATCGCGTCGTTTCTACGGCGGCGCGACAAGTTGCTGCAAAAGAAAGATGAAGACGGGGTCCTGCAAATCGGATCCGCACGCCTCGTTCGCGATTTTCACACGCTCAACAACGACGGCCAGCAGGTCACGCTCACGGCGCTCGAATTTCGACTGGTGTGGTTCTTGGCGGAGGCCGAGGGCCGGCTGCTGACGCGCGCGCAGATCCTCGAACACGTGTGGAACGATACGTCGGGCGTGCCGACCCGCGTGGTCGACGTGCACATCGCGGCGCTGCGCAAGAAGTTAAGCGAGATCGACGCGCCGGTCGAGATCGCGAGCGTGCGCGGAATTGGCTATCGACTCGACTCGAAGTAGCCCGACCCCGGCGCAGCTGGGCGTCGTCCTCGAGCCGAACGACCCGCGACCGCTCTACGTTCAAATTGCCGATCAACTCGTCGATGCGATCGAATCGCAGCGGCTACATCCGGGGGATCGATTGCCGGCGATGCGCGAGCTTGCGCGCGCACTCGACTGCGCGCTCGTGACCGTCTCGCAAGCCTACGAACTGCTGACCGCGCGCAGCCGGGTCACGTCGCGCGTCGGGAAGGGCACGTTCGTGGCGCAGCTGCCCGATCAGACTCAGCCCTTCGCGCGGCGTTGGGAGCCCGACGTTGGCCGCTTCGCGCGCGCGGAGCGGATGGAAGGCGTGATGGAGCAGCTCACGCGAGCGACGGTTCCCGGTGCGATCACCCTCGCGACCGGTCACCCGGCGCCCGAGACGTTTCCACTACACGATTTCGGCCGCGCTTTTCACCGAACGCTGCTCGACGATCCCGCCGAATTGATGCAGTACCGGGCGACCACCGGCGATCGAGATCTTTGCGAGACGTTGGCGTCGCACTTACGCGCGCGTGGATGCGCGGCGGAACCCGAGGACATCCTGGTGTGCTCGGGCGCGCAGCAGGCCGCCGATTTGGTCGCGACCGTGCTGCTCGAAGCGCGCAGCGTCGTCGCCGCCGAGAGCCCGACCTATTCCGGCACGCTCGGCGTCTTCGATGCGCGCGGCGTTACGTACGTGGAAGTGGCAAGCGACGTCGACGGCGTGCGCCCCGACGACGTCGAACGCGTCTTTAGCGAGTATCGTCCGCGTTTGCTCTACGTCAATCCGATCGCGCAGAATCCGACCGGTGCGGTCCTGCCCCCGCGGCGTGCCAAACAAATCGTAGCGCTCGCGCGGCGCTACGACGTCGTCGTCCTAGAGGACCAAACGGGCTGGCAATTGACGTACGACGCCGCCGCGCCGCCGCCGCTAGCGTCATACGATACCGACGGCCGCGTCATTGCGATGGAGAGCCTCTCGAAGTCGATCTTTCCGGCGTTGCGCATCGGGTATCTCTACTGTAAGGGCGCGCTCGCCGACGCGCTCGAACTCGCGAAGGCGCGAACCGACGTGTTTACGTCGACGCTCACCCAGCGCGCGCTGTGGCGCTTTATGAGCGGTCCCGGATACGCGCGCCATTTGCGCCAAGCGCGGGGGCTCTATCGCGATCGGCGCGACGCGTTTATCGATGCGCTGGCGCAGACGGTATCGTGGACCGAGGTTCGATCGCCGGCCGCCGGCATGAACGTCTGGCTTCCGTTGCCCCCGCGCGTTTCGACTCAAGCCGCATTCGAGGAATGCGCGCGCGAAGGCGTTCTGGTGATGCCGGCCGAGACGTCGTATCCCACGCGTCAGGGGCCGCCTGCAATCCGTTTGTCGTTCGGTCATCTACCGCAAGATCGGGCGCGCGAAGGCATCGCACGCCTCGACTCGGCGCTGCATAAGACGGGCTTAATCTCGAGAAGGTAACCCTCGGCGGCCGTCCGTACCCCCTACGATGTGATGCTGCGACGCCTTTTAGCGGCCGCTTTGGCCTGCGCCTTGATGGGTGCGAGCCAGGCGAGTTCTGCCCGATTGACCACCTACTCCGCGCCCGCCGGCGACCGCCCCGCAGGAACCCCTCGGGGAGCAAATCCCTACGATGTGATCCTGCCGAACGGGCGCACCGTTGCGCCCGTCGGCAAGAGCGTCGTCGTCGGCATGAATGCGCTCGGCGTCGCACTCTCGCCCGATGGAAAGTACGCGATCGTCACCAACGACGACGAGCGTGAAGGCGACGCGCGCAGCACGATCGATCCGAAGGTTGTGGGCGGTTACACGCTGACGGTGGTGAACGCGGCGACGATGCGCGTGACCGACGTCTTCAAAGCCGATCGGCATTGGGGTCTGTGGGTCGGCGTCGCCGCAGTGAAGGATCCGAAAAATCCGTCGCAGACGCTCGTTTTGGCCTCCGGCGGTCCCACGAACCTCATGCATTTTTTTCACCTCACGGCTGCCGGTAAACTCCTGGAAGAGCCGAACGTTTTGGCGATTCCAGGGCCGACCGATCCGCGCTTCGCAAATAAAAATCGCGCATTTCCGGGAACGATCGCGCTCTCGCCCGACCACCGCATCGCGTACGTGGTCAACAACCTTGCAAATAGCGTAACCGCGATCGATCTGGCGACGCGCCGCGCCATGCACGACGTGGCGGTGGGGTACTTCCCCTACGGCGCGGCGGTGGCCGGCAAGCGCTTGTACGTCACCGATCCCGGTTTGATGCGATACGCCTTTTTGCCTCAACCCGCGAGCGCGCCCGCATTCGCGAACGCCCCGGCCTCGCCGGCGAACGCCTCCGCGCTGAGCAGCATCGCGCTCGCGAGCGACGGCGACGTGAGCGACGCCTCGACCGCATCGCTCGCGATGGATAAGATGCCCGACGGGAGCGATCTCGTCGGCGGCGCCGCGCCGACGGCGATCGCCGTTTCGAAGGACGGACGGTACGCCTTCGTCGCGATGACCAACGTCGATCGTATCGCGGTGGTGCGGTTGAGCGGCATTCCGCGCGTGGTCGGCGGCATCCAGTTACGGCTCTTCGACAAGGCACCGTACGGCACGCAGCCTGATGCCATCGTCGGCAGCCCCGACGGTAAGCGACTGTACGTGGCGCTTGCCGGGATGAATGCGGTTGCCGTACTCGATTCGCGCGACCCGGTACACCTGCATCGCTTGGGACTGATTCCGACCGGGTGGTATCCGACGGCGCTCGCGCTCTCGGCAACGGGGCGCTACCTCTACGTTGCTAATGCGAAGGGGTTCAATCAAGAGCCGCGCTTCGAAGGCGGGCCGCCCTACAAGAAAGCCGCCGACGGGCACATCTATCAAGCCGAGCAGGATAGCAACACGGTGTGGGCCACGCTGCAGCGCATCGACTTGCGTAAGCTTCCGCTTCCGAAGACGACGATAGCGGCGCTCAAATACACGCGGCGCGCGCGGATCGCCAAACCCGACGCGCTCGTGCCGCCGATGCGATCGGGCGAGCGCAGCAGCGCGATCAAACACGTGGTCTTCATTCTCGAAGAGAATAAGACGTACGATGCGATGCTCGGCGATCTTACCGACGGCAACGGTGCGCCGCACGGTAACGGCGATCCGTCGCTGGTCTCTTACGGGGAGACGATCACACCCAATCTGCACGCGCTCGCTCGCGAATTTGGATTGGCTGCCAACCTCTATGCCGACGCCGAAGAGTCGGACGCGGGGCATCAGTTCGCAGCCGGCGGCGTGGCGACGGCGTACTCCGAGAAGACGCTGCTCGTCAAGGGCGGTCGCTCGCCGAACGTGAACAAAAACGAAGATCCCGAAGATTACCCGCGCGCGGGCTACATTTTCAACAGCACGCAGCGCGCCGGAATGACCTATCGCGATTACGGCGATTTAATCCGCCTCTCGGGGTACGATGAGGGTGCGGCCGAGAACCCGAAGACGGACGATCCGAATTTCCGCGGAGCGAACGATCAAAACGCGCCAACGAGCGGCCTGGGCGGAACATATTCGCTCGACGTGCCGGCTCTCGCGGCCCTTGGCGGGCACATCGATACGAACTATCCGGGATGGAATCTGCGGATTCGCGACGTTCGGCGCGCGACCGAATTCGTCAAAGACTACGGCACGTACAAGTCGCGCAATCCGGCACCGGATTTCACCTATATTTGGCTGCCGGACGATCACGGCGGTTTCGGCCCCAACATTCCGCCGCTGCCGGAGGAAGTCGCCGACGGCGACCGCGCCCTCGGCAGGATCGTCGACTATTTAAGCCACCAGCCCGAATGGGCGTCGACGGCCATTTTCATTACGCCGGACGACGCGCAGTCCTCGCGCGATCACGTGAACGAGCATCGTACGTACGCGATCGTCGTCTCTCCGTACGCGAAGCGGCATTACGTTGGAAATCGGCACACCTCGACGGTCAGCATTCTCAAGACCGAAGAGGAACTGCTCGGCCTGCCGCCGTTGGCCCTCAACGATCTGGTAGCGACCGACCTCTCGGATTTCTTCACGCCGACCCCGAATATGGCGCCGTTCACCGCACTGCCGGTGGCGACCCAGACGGCGAGCGTCGAGGGGCGCCGAATCGCCGCGCTGCTCGCGCAGACCGATCAAAGTGGACCGGACGCCGATGTCGAACGTAGCGCTCGAATCGTCGCGCTCTCGCGTCAGGCCGACCGGCTGGCGAAGCGCGAGGCGACGATGGAGCCGCACGCCTACGCCGCGGCCCAACGGACCCTTTACCAAGCGGCGCTTCGCGCGCTGCACTCGACGAAATCGGAAAATGACTGAGGATAAGGTACACTACGGCCCGCGCCTTTGCGCGCACCCGACCGGCGCTTTGCGCGCGGCGCTGCTCGTTGCCCCGGCCCCGGCGATCGCCACCGCCCGGCCGCTCCAGGGCGAGCCTAGTGCGAACTACGAGCGCGCCAAGCTCCAGCTCGAAATCCTAACCAAGACGCTCAAGTTTTACGGCTGCGAGGTCACCGTGCTCGCGCCGCACGGCGACGAGGCGTTCGCGAGCGCCGCCGGCGACGTCGCGGTGACGTTCGAAGACGGCGTCGCGCTGATGCGTCCCGCCGCCCTTTCGCGGCGTCCCGAGATCGAGCGCATGGAGCACGAATTCGGCCGGCTCGACATCCCGATGGCCGGCCACTTGGTTGCGCCGGGCGTGCTCGGCGGCAACGACGTTTTGCTGGCGGGAAACACCGCCTTTGTCGCGGTGAGCAAACGCAGCAACGCGCTCGGCCGAGCGGGCTTCGCGCAAATCGCGCGCGCGCACGGCTTTGCGCCCGTCGAGGTTCGCGTTTCGGAGAGCGTCCCCGCGCTGCGCGCGGTCGCAAGCGCGGTCGCGAGCGACGCGGTCGTACTCGCGGCACAGCACGTCGATCGTGCGCCGTTCGCGAAAGCCGGATTCAAAACGATCGTGCTGGAGCACGGTGAAGATCTCGGTGCCGGCGTACTCGCAATCGGGGAGCACCACGTGCTCGCCGACGTTCGCTATTCGCGTTCGGTCAATCTCCTGCGCCGCAGCGGTATCCACGTCGAAGCGATCGACCTCTACGATTTCGGCAAAATCGGCATCACGCCGGCGATGCTCGCAATTCCGCTCAAACGAATCTGATTTTACAATCTATGCGCGTAGCGATCTTTTCGGATATTCACGGTAATCTCGTCGGCCTCGATGCCTGTTTAGCCGATCTTCAAAGCCAGGGCGGCGCCGACGTGCTCGTCGCGGCCGGCGATCTCTGCATGGACGGCCCCAAGCCGAAGAAGGTCGTGCAGCGGCTCGTGGAGGTCGGCGCGCAGTGCGTGCGCGGCAATACCGACCGTTACATTGCCGATACCGGCGAAACTACGGGCAGCGCCGAGACCGACGGCAAGCAGCTCGTCTGGCAGCGCAACGAACTCGGCGAAAAATCGATCAAATGGTTGCGAGAACTGCCGACGGAATTGCGCTTTGGACCGCCGGAGAATCAACTGCTGATCTGTCACGCCAACCCGACCAGCGACGACGAGCATCTGTGGCCCGATGCCGACGACGCCACCCTCGAGCGGCTCATCGGTGCGGAGACAGCCCAGACGATTGCGTTCGGGCACCTGCACTTGCCGTACGTTCGCGCGTGGCGCGGAAAGCTGCTCGTCAACGTGGCGTCGGCGGGATTGCCGAAGGACGGCGATCCGCGAGCGGGCTACGCGATCCTGACGGAGCGTTCGGGCGGCTGGGAAGTGCGCCATCGGCGCGTCGCCTTCGATATCAAACGCGTTGCAACCCAATTGGCCGATTGCGGGATTCCGGAGAGTGGCGAACTCATCTCCATTCTGCGAAGGCACCGCTACAAGCGGTTGAAGGCACTCATACCTTGATAGACGCCGGGCTTCGAAACGGTACGCACGACCGGCCCGCTGCAATCGAACTCAATCATATCGTCAAACGCTACGGTGATTTTACCGCCGTCGACGATGTTTCGCTGCGGGTGGAAGCGGGCGATTTCTTCGGATTTCTCGGCCCGAACGGCGCCGGGAAAACCACCACGATCAACGCGATCGTCGGGTTGGCGCGCCTGAACTCGGGGTCGATCAACATCTTCGGTCACGACACGCTGCGCGACTGGCGCCAAGCTCGCGCGCTCGTGGGTCTGGCTCCGCAAGAGTACAATTTCGATCGCTATCTTTCGATTCGCGATATCTTGATCTACCAAGCCGGATACTTCGGACTGAAACCAAACGAGGTGCGCGAGCGCGCCGACCAGTTGCTCGAACAATTCGGCCTCGCCTCGAAGGCCAAGCAAGACTACATGAAGCTCTCGGGCGGCATGAAACGGCGCCTCACGCTCGCCCGCGCGCTCATTCACTCACCGAAACTCGTGATTCTCGACGAGCCGACCGCCGGCGTCGACGTGGAGTTGCGTCTCGAGCTGTGGGCGCTGCTGCGCCGCCTCAACGCCGAAGGGACCACGGTCGTGCTTACGACGCACTACCTGGAAGAGGCCGAAGCGCTCTGCCGCAACATCGGCATCATCCGTGCGGGCCGCATCGTGGCGCTGGAATCGACCAGCGATCTGCTCGCGAGCCGCGAGGGGAATCTGCAGGATATTTTCTTGGAATTGACGCGTTCGTGATCGCCGTAAGCCGGTTCAACGGCGTCGCGATGATGACGCTCATGAAGCGCGAGATGGTGCGCAGCCTCAAGATCATCAATCAGGTGATCTGGCCGCCGATCATCACGACGCTGCTCTACGTTTTCGTCTTCGGTTTGGCGTTGGGCAGCCGTATCAAGAGCGTGCAGGGCGTTTCGTACGCCGAGTTTCTGATTCCGGGACTCATCATGCTGCAGGTCATCGATTCGTCGTACGGCGAGTGCAGCAGCTCGGTCTTCCAAGGGCGCTTCATGAACTCGATTCAGGAGATGCTCATCGCGCCGATGTCGGCCTACGAGATGGTCTTCGGCTACATCCTCGGCAGCATCGCGCGCGCGTTCATCATCGCGAACATCATCATGGTGCTCGGGTTCATGCTCGTGCATACGCTGCCGAGCAACTGGTTCTTGTACTTCGCCGTCATGATCGTGGTCTCGATGCTCTTCTCGACCCTCGGGATCGTCTTCGGCCTCATGGCGGAGAAGTTCGATCACCTCGCCGTGCTCACGACCTTCGCGATCACGCCGCTCGTTTTCGTGGGCGGAACGTTCACTTCGGCGCAGCTCCTACCGCCGATGATCCGCAACTTCGAACTCATCAACCCGATGTTCTACACGATCGACGCGTTCCGGTTCAGCTACACGGGCCAAAGTTATCTGCCGCTCTGGCTCTCGCTCACCGTGATCGCCGTCCTATCGGTCATCTCTCTGGCGATCGCCCTACGCATGACCGTCGCCGGCTACAAACTCCGAACCTAGCCCCCACGGTTCGACAAGCTCACCATGACAAGGGGTGAATGCATCCGGCGGGCGAGGTTGGGGCGTTCTAGGAGCATGGTACGCATGTTGTTGTTTGGGGCGCTCGTACTCACGACCGCGGTCGCGGTCGCCTCGCAGGCGGATTTGCTCGCGCTCTCGCCGTGGCACGGAAAAGTTCCGGCGGCTGCAAATCCCGATGCGGTCGCATATCGTTTGAGCGTGCGCGGCGCGCCGAACGCCGTAATGCATCTGCACGCGTCGGGTCTGGCGCCCGGATGGATCGCGTCGTTCTGTACGGCTCGCGTTTGCTCGCCGTCACGCGTGGTGCTGCCGCTCTCGGCGGCGGGCAGCGGAACGATCGAATTTCAGGTCATCCGCGACGACGATGCCGCGCCGCACCGGACGCACGTCATCGTGAGCAGCGATTCCGGCGGCCTGGCGACGCTCGACGTCAAACGCTAAGCGGATTCGTTCGGAAAGAACGGGTTGTGGGCTCGCTCCCACCCGATTCGCGTTGGCGGACCGTGTCCCGGCATCACGACCGTTTCGTCGGGCAACGTGAAGAGTCGCGTGCGGACGCTCTTTAAGATGTCCGCATACGTACTCGCGTCGCCGTAAGCGCCGCCGATGCTGCCCGCAAATAGCGTGTCGCCCGTAAAGACCGTCGAGCGAAAAACGAACGACGACGACCCGTCGGTATGACCGGGCGTATGCAGCATTCGCACGGCGACCCCGTCGCCGAACGGCAACTCCTCGCCGTCTTTGATCGGTAGCGCGCGCCCGGCAAGTTCGCCGATCGCGTGTGCGTCGGCCCGATGCATCACGATCTTCGCGTGCGGGAACGCTGCCGCAATCTCGGCCGTCGCGTCGCAGTGGTCGGCGTGCTTGTGCGTTACGAGGATGTACTCCAAATGATAGGGACCATCGCGCAGGACGCGCAGCAGGTTCGCCGGCACGCCGGCCGGATCGACGAGCGCCGCGCGGCGCCCGCCGTCGACGAAGAAGACGTATCCGTTACTGGGGTGCGGATGCTGCGGATGATGGCGGACGTCGGGAAGCGCGATTGGATCGGGATGCCAGCGTTCGGCGGCGGCGTCGGCAAGGTTGCCGGGATCGAGGTGCAGCGCAGCCGCCACCGCGCGCGCCTGCTCGTCGGTTGGCCGGTCCGTTCCGGCCGTCCATGCGTGGAGCGCGTCGGCCGGGATCGCGATCGTCCGCGCGAGCGACGTTACGCTCGTGCCGGTCCCGCGCAGCGCTTTTTTGAGAATATCCGCGAATTCGTCTTCGAGAGCCATGCCTCACCCTACGACCTTTCCGGTCCCCGGCGCAACCGGAGGGCGCGGGGGAGCGGTCGAAAAGCCAGGTATGGAACGCGTTATTATCATCGGATCGGGACCGGCGGGTTTGACCGCCGCCATTTATGCCGCTCGGGCAAACCTCAAGCCGCTCGTGCTGGCCGGCGGGATGTACGGCGGCCAATTGATGCTCACGACCGAGGTAGAGAACTACCCGGGCTTTCCCGAAGGCATTCTGGGGCCGGATCTGATGATCAAGTTCCGCGAACAGGCCGAGCACTTCGGCGCGCGGATCGAAAACGTCGACGTCACGAGCGTCGATCTCGCCGGGCGGCCGCTCGTCGTCCGCACGTCCGACGACGAATATCACGCGAAGAGCGTGATCGTGGCGACCGGAGCGAACGCCCGGTGGCTCGGTATAAAAGGCGAGGAGCACTTGCGCGGCCGCGGCGTCTCCACGTGCGCGACCTGCGACGGCGCGTTCTTCCGCGACAAACACATCGTGGTCGTCGGCGGCGGCGACTCCGCGATGGAGGAGGCGCTCTTCCTCACGCGATTCGGCCGGCGCGTCACGGTCATTCATCGCCGCAATAGTCTGCGCGCGAGCAAGATCATGGCCGACCGCGCGCGCTCGCACGATAAGATCGACTTCATTTGGGATACGGCGGTCGAAGAGGCGATCGGCGACGGCCAGCTGCGCGCCCTCAAGCTGCACAACCTCAACGACGGCAGCCGCTTTGAGTTCGATGCCGACGCCCTCTTCATCGCGATCGGGCACGACCCCAACACCGCGATCTTCGACGGTCAGCTCGATCTCGATGCGATGGGGTATATCGCATCGGACGACGGCGTTTCGACCAACATCGAGGGCGTGTTCGTAGCCGGCGACGTGAACGACCTCCGTTACAAGCAGGCGATCACCGCGGCCGCCGCGGGCTGCCGTGCGGCGATGGATGCGGAGAAGTATCTCGAAGCGCTCGAGTTTCCCGTCGAGCAAGTCGTCGCCTAAACCGAACTCGCGAATCGTTTAGTCGAGCAGCAGTTCGTAGACGTACTCGGCGGAGATGATGCCGTTGCCGCGGTCCATCGCCGCGCGCGTCTCGATGCGCGCGAAGCCAAGCGATTCCGCCAGACGATACGACGCCGCGTTGCGCGTATCCATCTCGGCGAAGACCCGCCGGATGCCATGGGCGTCATGCAGGTGGTCGATTAACGCGCGAGCCGCCTCGAGCGCCAAACCGCGACGCTGGTGTTCGACGTAGATTCCGTAGGCGATGTAGGCGACGCGTCGCTGCGGATAGATCGTGGCCTGCACGTCGCCGACGACCCGACCGGTGGCGCGTTCGCGGGCGATCCAATTGCCCCACACCTGCGCGCCGTCGGCGTGCGTGTATCCTCGCTCGCGCCGCGCGTAGATCTCGCGCAGCCGCTCGAGCGTCGGCGGGCGCAACGCCGGGAAGTACGTCCACATGCGCTCGTCGTCGAGATGCGGCCACGCCTCG
The DNA here is from genome assembly GCA_036559195.1 of Candidatus Baltobacteraceae bacterium. Taxonomy (NCBI): domain Bacteria; kingdom Bacillati; phylum Vulcanimicrobiota; class Vulcanimicrobiia; order Vulcanimicrobiales; family Vulcanimicrobiaceae; species Vulcanimicrobiaceae bacterium. The sequence goes on along the minus strand of DATBTN010000043.1, from coordinate 26,569 downwards.
TCCGCGTGGGCCACGCGCACCGGCTCGAGGTCGAGACGCTCGCTGCGCAGGCGCTGCGTGTCAGCGGAAGATGTCTGCAAAGGCCGCGTCGATCGTCGGAAAGGCGAATGTATAGCCGGCTGCCTGCGCGCGTTCGGGCAAAACGCGCTGACCTTCGAGTACCGCGACCGCACCTTCCCCGAGCATGTTCTTAATCGCGAACGTGGGAATCGCAAAGAGCGTTGGACGGTGCAGCGCCTTGCCGAGTTCGTGCGTGAATTCTTCGTTGCGCACGGGAGTGGGAGCCGTTGCGTTCAGCGCCCCCTCGCCGCCGTCGAGCGCGAGCAGGTAGACGCCGACCAGATCGGCGACGTGGATCCACGAGTACCATTGACGGCCGCTGCCGACTTTACCGCCGGCGCCCATTTTGAACGGTGGAACGAGCCGCTCCAGTACGCCGCCTCCGGCCCCCAACGCAACCCCCGTGCGAATCCGCGCGACGCGCATGCCCAAACCGGCAGCCCGTTCGGCTTCTCGCTCCCATTCCACGCACACGCGCGCCAGAAAGTCGTCGCCCGGTCCACTCACTTCGGTGAACGTGCGCTCTTCGCTCGTTCCGTAATAGCCGACCGCCGAAGCCGAGACGTATGCCGTGGGGCGCTGCGCCACCGTCGCGACGGCGTCGAGGAATGCATGGGGCAGCGCCGTGCGGCTCCGCTCGATTCGCAGCTTGACCTCATCGCTCCACTTCTGCGCGATCGGTTCGCCCGCGAGATTGACGATCGCGTCGCAGCCATCCGCTAGCGCCGCCGCCGTCGCGGCGTCGCGCAGCGACCCAGTGCGGACCTCGTCCCCGCGCGCGCGCAGCGCGCCCGCGAGATGACGCCCGACGAACCCCGATGCCCCGAACAATGCGATACGCATGCTGGCGCCTTCGCGGGAAAGGCGACCGATCTTGCCGGAGGGCTAGCCGGCGAGGGCCGCCAGGAGCGTCTGTGCCTGTGCGTCGAGCCCTTGCTCGAAAACCTTCGGATGCGTGAGATAGAACAGACACATGATGCGAAGCGCGAAATCGTGCGCGCGCGGGCGGGTAAGTCGTGCGAATCGCTCTCGCGCGCGGCCGGCGAGCGACTGCGCGCGGAGAGCGAACGTCGCGAAGTCTTCGTAACACGCCACGAAATTCAACTCGCCGTGCTCGCGATCTTCGCGCTGATCGATAAAGTAGTCGAGCAACACGTGAAGCGCCGAAAAGGCCGGAAAATAGGCGTTAAACGTTCGGTCGAGCTGACGGAAGTCGCTGCAGAAGGCGACGTAGAGCGGAGCGTACACCTGGAACTGAGAGCCCGCCGCGCTAGCGAACTCCCACCAGGAGAGATCCCCGAAGCGGCCGCCCTGACGCTCGTACCACGCGATGCAGGCGTCCTCGCGCCGCTCTTTTGGGTAGTGTTTGAAGGTTTGCAGATCCGTATAGAGCGTTGCCGCCTCGCGAAAATAGGGAAGGAGCAGTTGGTGTCCTTCCAATCGCTTGAGAGCGGAGCGCGTGCGCTCGACGAGCGAGCGTAGATAGTCGCCGTCGTCGCCGAGCGGGCCGCGCGCGTAATACTCGTGCAGCGGCGCCTCGGGATCGAGCGCGTCGGCGAGCGCTTGGTGAAGGATCGGGTACGCTTCGATCGGCACGTCGGGATGGCGGTCGCACAGGTTGTCGAGGAAGTCGTAGATGGATTCGAGCGGCGTTACGATTTTGATGTAATGCTCGCGGGCGCCGCGGGGCAAAAACGTTGCGAGTATCGCGGCGCCCGCAACGTGATAGGCCTTCGTGCCGATGCTCTGCAGGGCTTCGTGCCGGAGCCGATCGTCGGGAATGCGATCGGCTATTCGTTCGATTCGAGCGAGTTCGGCTTTCGCAACCGGCACGATGCGACGCAAAAAATGCAGGAGATCGAGGGCGCCGAGCGGGCCGCCCTGGAGCAGGAAACGCAAGCGGGCCGGGCGCCGCACCACCATGCCGATGGCGAACCGGATCTCTCTATCGAGCATCGGCGTTACAGACCCGCGAGAAAGCGGCCCGGATTGAGCGTGTTGTGCGGATCGAATCGCGTTTTGATCGCGCGCATCCGTGCCAGCGCCGGCGGATCTTCGCCCCACACGCGCAGAGAGGCGCGCATCGGGGCGGCGCCGGCGATCACCACGGCGTTTGGAACGATCTCGTGCAGGACGTCGTCGAAGCGCTCGATGCGCGCGGCGAACGCCAGCGTGTCGCGCTCGCTCACGCGCACGATGGCGTCGCCGTTGAGCGGATCGATCAGCACGTCGGTAAAGAGTTCGTGCCGGTTCGCCAGGTCGCGCATCGCAAGCGACCGGGTTTCGGCGCTTTCGGGTGTGCCCAGGGATCGGTACGTAACCGAACGTTCGGCGACGTTGGCAATCGTCGCATCGAGCGCGCGTTGGAACGTCTCGCGCGCGCCCGCGTCGACGATGGTTGCCTCCGGTACGCCGGCCCGACCGAGTGCCGAGCGCAGATCGCGGGTCGCGCGCTCCACGAGCGCTTCGGAACCCTCGAAAAAGATGCAGAGGCGGCCGTCGACGCCGTCCTCGCCATCGATCGCCTTGCGGTACCCTTCGACGCAGAGCAACGCCGCAGGCGCGATCGCAAGGTTCGTGAGATGGGCGATCGCCCGCGTACGAGAGCCTTCGGGAAGGCGAGCGAGCACGACGCGCGCCGTCGCGGGAAGCGGCAGCGTTTTGAAGTTGAGCTGCGTGAGAACGCCGAGCGTTCCAAACGAGCCGATATAGAGCTTGCTCATGTCGTAGCCGGTCACGTTTTTAACGACCATACCGCCCGCGTGCGCGACCGTGCCGTCGGCGAGCACGACTTCCGAACCGATCGCGTAATCGCGAACGCGTCCGTAGCGGTGTCGGCGCGGGCCAAGCCATCCCGCTGCCATCGTTCCGCCGACGGTTGCCGTGCGCCGCGCCGGCGCGTCGAGCGGAACGAACTGGCCCGCCGCCGCTAGCGCCTCGCCCAGCGCCGCGATCGTCACTCCCGCCTGCACGGCGCACGTGAGATCGCGAACCTCGTGCGCGACGACGCGGTCGAGACCGGTCGTTACCAATTCAACGTCGGCGCGCGTCGGCGGAAACCCCATCCCGCGCAATGTGTTGCCGCCTTGCACGACGATGGCCGCGCCGCGCCGATCGCAGGCGGCAATCGTTTCGCGAAGTTCCGCAACGCTCGCCGGCACCACGCGCTCGAGCGTCATCGCACCTCCGCGCAAGACGCACCGCTGGGAAAGATCTTCTCTGGGTTGAGCATGCGGCGTGGATCGAAGACGTCGCGAACGCGCGCCATCGTCGCGAGATCGTCGGTCGTGAAGACGCGCGTGAGCGTCTCGCGCTTTTCGAAACCGATACCGTGCTCGCCGCTGATCGTACCGCCCAAGTCGATCGCGGCTCCGAGTATCTCGTTTCCGGCCTCGATTACCGCACCGACTTGGCGCGCGTCGCGTTTGTCGTACATCAGCAGCGGGTGTAAGTTTCCGTCGCCGGCGTGGAATACGTTGCCTACTTCGATCCCGTTGCTGCGGGCGGCGTGCGTTACCGCGCGCAGCGCTTGTGGGAGCTTCGTGCGCGGCACGCAGACGTCTTGAATGTAGTAATTGGGGGCGATCTGGCCGACCGCGCCCGCCGCCCCTTTGCGGCCGGCCCACAGCGCTTCGCGCTCGGCGGCGTTACGCGCGCTGCGCCACGAGATTGCGCCGTGGCTTTTTACGATGCGTTCGATCTCGCGTTCCGCATAGGCCATGTCGTCTTCAAAGCCGGCGTTTTCGATCAGGAGTACGGCGCCGGCGTCGGTGGGATAGCCGGCGTGAAAGGCGGTTTCGACGGCTTGGGTTATGACGGCATCCATGATTTCGAGCGCCGTCGGCACGATGCCGGCGCCGACGATCGCCGAAACGGCTTCGGAGGCGGATTCGACGTCGCCGAATGCGGCGAGCCAAACGCGTGTCGACTCGGGAGCGCGCAGCAGACGAACCCACGCGGAGCCGACGATTCCGAGCGTCCCTTCACTCCCGACGAGCGTGCCGGTGAGATCGTAGCCGGGATCGTCGAGCGAGGTCGTAAACACCTCGCCCGAATCGTCGATAATCTCGAGACCGAGAATGTGGTTGACGGTGGTGCCGTACGAAAGGCAATGCGGGCCGCCGGCGTTGGTTCCGATATTTCCGCCGATCGTCGAGATCTTTTGCGACGACGGATCGGGCGCGTAAAAGAGCCCGTTCGCGGCGACCCGTTTCGAGAGTTCGAGATTGATGAGCCCGGGTTGGACGCGGGCGCGCCGATTGCGTGCATCGATCTCGAGTACGCGGTTCATTCGAGCGAACGAAACGACGATGCCGCCCTGCGTCGGGACCGCCGCGCCGCAGAGACCGGTTCCGGCGCCGCGCGCGACGATCGGCTCGCCGCAATCGCGCGCGATTTTCACGACCGCGGCCACATCGCGCGTCGATGCAGGCAGTACGACTGCCGCCGGCGGCGGGCCCTCCGAGTACGCATCGAAGGCATACACGGCAAGATCTTCCGGGGCCGTCTTCACGGCGTCGGGACCGATCGCGTCGATCAAGCGTTGCTCTAGCACCGAGGTTGAGGTACGTTCGAGCAGGAGGCGAGGCCTGCAGTTTTTAACGGCTTGACGAGCGATGTTTTCATTCCTTTTCGGAGGCCGCAAGAAGAGACACGAGCAGCGGCGATCCGTCCGTCACATGGTCCCGAGCGCCGATCAGAAGCGCTCCGCGTTTCGCATGCCGGTGGAGTTCGACGTGTTCTACACGCTCGCCGGACGCCCGGGGCGCCGCAGCGCGCGCGCGAACGATCTGAGCGCCGGTGGCCTGCGTTTGGCGTGCGACGAAGACTTTATCAAGGATTCGATCCTCACGCTCGATTTCAACCTGCCCGACGAGTTCTTGGCGGCGATGACCGTTGAAAAAGAGATGTACGAGCAGAGTCCGTTCGGACTGCGCCCGGAAACGGTCAAGGTCGCACCGCCCGGCTTCGCTCCGGTTCATATCGACGCGAAGGTGCACACCTCGTTTCTCGATGTCGAAACGCGCAAATTCGCGCACGGCATTTCCTTCGAGCGTATCGATCCCAAAACGGAAGAAGAACTCCAACGCTTCATCCATCTCTGGCAGATCAACTACCTACGCACCCGCCACGGCGAATAACCATCCCCCCCTTGTCAGCATGACAACGCTCCCCCGCCAACCTGCGCTTGTCATCAGCAATTACAACGCTCTGACGCCAACTTTCGCTTTGTCATCCTGAGCCTGTCGAAGGACGAACTCCGTCGTGCTTCGACAAGCTCAGCATGACAAGCGCCGTGCTTCGACAAGCTCAGCATGACAAGCGCCGTGCTTCGACAAGCTCAGCATGACAAGCGTCGTGCTTCGACAAGCTCAGCATGACAAGCGTCGTGCTTCGACAAGCTCAGCATGACAAACAGTTGCGCAAGCCGTTTGTCGCAACAACGCTTCGCCGCCCTTGTCGCGCCACGCTTCCCGTCTTTGTCTTGACGACGCTCGAATTAGTCGTAAAGCAAATATTTGGCGCGGATCGTTTTGAATCGGTCGACTGCGGGCTGCCAGGACGACCAGATTGCGTCGGCGGAGCGGCCGGCTTGCAGGCCGCGTCGCAGGGAGTCGGTGCCCCAATCGATATCGAGTGCTTTCGCGTCGATCTTTAGGAACGCGGGCGCGATGTCGCGCACGGCGGTCGCGAGATCGAGGGCGGTGCGTACCGATGGGAACGCGCGCGGATCGTAAACGACTAACTCCACACCGCCGACCTGCCGGTCCTTGAGCGCGCCGAAGAACGGCGACCAATACGCCGGCCGAAAATAGACGCCCGGCAGATCCTTCGCATTCATCGCCGCTGCGAGCCGGTAGGCATCGAGGCCGACCGCGCCTGCATATTTGAAGGGTTTGGTCGTGCCGATGCCGCCGTTAAGACCGATATTATCGAGCAATCCGGTACACGGATAGACGACCGCGGTGCTCCACTCCGGGATGTTCGGTGAAGTCTGAACCCACTGCAGCCCAGTCTCGGGCCAAAGCATACTGCGGTGCCAGCCCTGCATGCGAACGACGCGCAGGTTCGCGCCGATGCCGTACTCCGTATTGAAGAGCGACGCGAGTTCGCCGACGGTCATCGCATGGCGCATCGCTATGGGATAGAGGCCGATAAACGATTTAAAGCGCGAATCGAGCACGGGACCTTCAACCGCTTCGCCGCCCAGCGGGTTCGGACGGTCCAGAACCCAGATCTGCTTACCGTACGCCTTGGCAGCTTCCATCGCGTAGGCCATCGTCGAAACGTAGGTGTACGGGCGATCGCCGACATCCTGAATATCGAAGAGCAGCACGTCGACGCCCGCGAGCATTTTTGCGGTGGGATGTTTTTGCTTGCCGTAGAGACTATAGACCGGCAGGCCCGTGCGCGAGTCGGTGTATGACGAAACATAGCTGCCGGCGGGGCGATCGCCGCGCAGGCCGTGCTCGGGAGAGTAGATTGCCTTGATGCAAATCCGCGGGTTGGCTTTAATGGCGTCTACGATGTTGACCAGCCGCGACGTGACGCCCGTCTGATTCGTAATGACCCCGACGCAGCGCCCGTGCAGATCGTGCCAGGCCGATTGCAGAAAGACCTCGTCGCCGAGCGCGATCTTCGCTCGCGGCAGCTCGCCCGCACCCGCAAACGCACTTGCGGCAAAAGCGAGCACGGCAAAGGCGGCCAGGGCCCGTCGAAGTGATTTAAACAAACTTCGGCTCCATCGGATCGGGAAGAATCCCGGCTGCGTGCGCGCGCTTGAAGAGTTCGCGAACCGCCGCGATGCCTTCGTCGCCGACGTCGTCGCTGAACTCGTTAACGTAGAGGTCGATGTGCTTGCGCATGACCGCATCGTCCATCTCGAAAGCGTGTTCGCGCACGTAGCCGATAATCGTATCGTCGTTCTCGCGTGCGAACTTCAAACTGCGCCGGATCGCATCGTCGATCTCGGCTGCCCGCGTATCGTCGAGATCGTTGCGAACGAGGATGGCACCCAGCGGAATCGGCATGCCCGAGACCGATTCCCACCAGTCGCCCAAGTCCACGATTTCGACGAGGCCGTCGTTTTGATAGGTGAAGCGCGATTCGTGAATGATCAGGCCCGCATCGACGGTTCCCTTAGAGACGGCCTCGACGATTTTATCGAAGCGCATACCGATGATTGGCGGAGTCAGCCCCATCGCCAGACGCAGCAGCATGAAGGCGGTCGTGCGCTCGCCCGGGATGGCGATGAGCTTGTCCCCGAGCGACTCGAGCGTCGTGAAGGTGCCCTTACGCGCTACCAGCAGCGGCCCGCAGCCGCGCCCGAGCGCACCGCCCGCGCGTAGGATGCGGTACTTGTCCATCAGCGATGGGATCGCACCGTAACTCACTTTCGTAAGTTCGTAATCGCCTTTGGCAGCGGAGTTGTTAAGATTCTCGACGTCCTCGAGCGCGACGCGAACCTCGGGCACGTCGTCGATCAACCCGTTGGTGAGGGCGGCGAAAATATACGTGTCGTTGGGACAGGGCGAGTACGCGAGGGTCAGGGGTTTATCCATCTACCGTTCCAATCGAACCGAGCAAAGCGTTTAATACACGTTCTAAACCCGCCGCGCCCGCGGCAAAGTTCCATCGGCTTTCCGCGCGGTCGCCGACGATGTTGGAGATACCGCGCACTTCAACCGCCGGGACGCCGGCGATCTCGGCCGCGCGCAATACCGCAAACCCTTCCATCGACTCGACGCCGACATCGTGCGCGGCGAGCCGCGCCGCCGTTGCGCCGGTCGCGGTCACGCGCCCGACCGTGATACCGCGAACGCGCGCGAAGCCGAGTTCGACGAGGCGATCGACGAGCGTGAGATCGGAGTTCGCTCGATCGACGATACGTGCGTCGCCCGGTAAGGGGATTCGCTCGCCGGTCTCGATATCGAGTTCGAGTAACTCGTCGGAGACGACCACGCCGTCGCCGACATCGGCCGCGCCGGCGAACGCGCCGGCGATGCCCGCGCTGATCACCAAGTCATATGGGCCCTGCGCGAGCGCGCGCGACACGGCGGCCGCCGCCTCGACCGGGCCGACGCCGGTGACGAGCATCTCCACGTGCGGCTGCGGCGCGAAGAATGCCAGCTCTTTACCCACCGCGCACGTAACGAGAATCATCGGACGCCGATGAATTTGTGCGTTTGGAGCGAGAGACGGAAGCGCACGGGATGCGCCTTGGCGTACTCGAGCGCGATCTCGATATTCCGCGGCTTGTTGCCTTCGGGCTGCAGCAGAATCGTCGGCTGTCGCGCGAAGAGCGCGAGATGTTCTTCGGGTACGCGCTCGTCGACGATCAGCTTCACCTCGTTCGCACGCTCCGCCATGCGCGGATCGACGCGCTCCTTCGGCGAAACGCAAAGCCACACGTCGTCGGGCAGTTCGGTCGCGAGCGTTCCGTTCGATTCGATGTGCACGCGCCGCCCGTCGTCGCGCAGCGCGCCGATCAGATCGAGAGTCTCGGACTGCGCGAGCGGTTCGCCCCCCGTGAGGATCACCATCGGGCACGCGCCGCCGATCGCGCGCACCCGAGCGACGACCTCGGAGACCGATGCGAAGAACTTCAGCGAGTAGTCGGTATCGCAGAAATCGCAGGCTAAATTGCAGCCGGCGAGCCGCACGAAGACCGCCGGCGTTCCGCTGTACGTGCCTTCGCCTTGAATGCTGTAGAAAATCTCAGCGAGCTGCAGCATCGGCCTTACGAAGAACCGCGCACGACGTGGCGGTCTCCCAGAGCACGAGTGTGTCGAGGCCGGGCAAGTGCGCGGCCAGGCGCTCCCAAACCCAGGCGACGATTCGCTCGCAGGTCGGATTCTCGAGGACGTCGTTGAGGTTCTGGTGGTCCAGCACGTCGATAACGTGCCGATGCACGACGGCCTTGATCGTGTCGAAATCTTCGATCATCCCGCGGGCAGGGCCATCCTGCCGCAGCGGCCCGGCGATTGCCACCTCGAGGCGGTACGAGTGACCGTGCAGCCGCGAGCACTTGCCGTCGTGATAAGGGAGAACGTGCGCGGCCTCGAACCGGAAATGCTTAACAATCTGCATGGGTGCGCGCTTACCGTTCGGTGCACGGTCGAGCGTACCCCGTTCTCGCCAAGGAGCCCCCGTGAGCGTCCGTATCAACCACGCCGAACTCGTCACGACCGCCGTAGTCGGCGAAGTTGCGCCCGCCTTACTCAATACGGGGCTTTACGACGTCAGTTTTGACGGTCAGCCGCTGATCCTTCCGAGCGTCGGAGGAATCAATCCCAACGTGCGGGTCGGCGACTCGGCCTTTGCCTTCGCGGCCGATCACATCGAGCCGGCCGTCAGCGCGCGCAATCCGGACGATCGCATCAACGTCGCTTTCAACACCTTTTCGTGCATCGGCAACGAGGCCGTGATCCTCACGGGCGATGCGAAGGGCAAGCGCGGCCGCGTTACCGGCAAGCACGGCGGCATCGAACACGTGCTCGTGGATTTTACGCCCGAGATCATGCGCGAGATGGCGATCGGCGATAAGATCCAAATTTGGTCGCGCGGGCTTGGGATGCGATTGCTCGACACGCCCGACGTGAAGATTTTCAACGCCGACCCCGAGTTCGTCGACGCGTGGGGGCTCGAGTTCGACGAGTCGTACGTCCGCGCGCGCGTCGCGCGAATCGTTCCCGCCGCGGTGATGGGATCGGGGCTCGGACGCTCGACGGTGGTACGCGGCGACTACGATATTCAAACCTTCGACGATGCCGTGGCCGAGCAGTACGGCCTGCGCGAGCTTCGTCTGGGCGATATCGTCGCGATCGTCAACGCCGACCACTCGTTCGGACGCATCTATCGAACGGGAGCGATTTCGGTCGGCGTCGTCGTGCACGGCCGCTCGTTCGTCTCCGGACACGGCCCGGGCGTCACGTCGCTGCTCACCTCCTCCACCGGCAAAATCGAACCGGTCATCGACGATACGGCAAACCTCGCGTCGATCTTAAAACTGCGCTGAAAACGTAAGGAGCACCGTCGCAACGGTGCTCCTTGCTGCTTCCACAGATTCCCGGACCTCGTTGTGTTAGAGCTTGATGCGAGCCTCTAGGAAGAACTGGAAGGGTTGTTTGGTTTGGTTGAAGTTTCCGGCGGCGGTGTTCGTGTTGGCTCCGCCGAGGTAGGCGGCGTATGGATAGCGGATCAATCGCTGAAAGTCGCCAACCGTTGCGGGCGGATTGTAGAGATTGCCGACCGGGCCGATCGCGCCGCCGGTATTGAGGATATTGTACGAGCAGACGTTGTGGTCGCTCGCAAGCGTCCACGCAGCCTTCGTGCCGCCCCAACACGTACCGACGAGATTCGCAAACGTGCCAACCACCGTTATTTTCGGCGATATTTCGTAACTCAGTTGGAGGTTCGCGGCGAGTTGATTCGGCTGTACGAACGAGCCGAGGTTGTCGAACGCGTTGGTGTAGGGGTCTGGAATTGCAACCGTTCCGCCGCAATTCGTGGCATCGTACGGATTGCCGCCGGCAGCGCCGTACGGATAGCGCGGGTCGTTGGCCGTGCCGCCGCCGAGCGGCGCACCGCAGGTGGCCGGATCGATACCGTTGGTGGTTTCCGGTGCGCCATACCGGGCGCCGCCTTGGAATTGCAGGGACGGCGTGATCGTCATCCGATCGTGTTTGTAGTTCAGGATCGCGGTCGCGACGTACGGCGCGCCGTACGCAACGGCCGACGACTGGGTCGGCCCCGGGAAGATCGTGTAGGTCGCGAACGACTGGGTCGGGTCGATGAGGGCTTGCACCGGCGCGTTGTAGTACGGGTTGGCGATCGCGCCCGCGACGGCGCACCCGGAAGCCGCGCCCGCGAGATAGCACGGCGATCCGCCGCCACTCTTGGTCAGCGCGTTGTATCGTTGAATATCGGTATTGACGCCGCTTACGACCGTCGAGCCGTTGCTGAGCGTGTCGTAGCGAATTCCCGAATGCGTGTAGGCAAACGAGAGTTGCCCGGAAAGCCCGTTGCGGCTGAAGTCTCCTTTGCTCAACTGGAATTCGACGCCTTTGCTGGTCTGACGGCCGACGTTGATCCCGGAGGAAAACGCCGTCTTCTGATCCAGGAAGAACTGTTGAATCTGGTCCTTCGTTTCGCGCAGGAACGGGGTGAGTTTAAAGGACCAATCCGTGCCTTTGAGGTGTTTTTCTAGCGAGAGATCGAAGTTCAGCGAGGTCGGGGGACGAACGGCGTGTTGGCCCGGCGTGGTGAAGCCGAGCGAATAAAACGCGTTCGATCCCGGAAGTTCGAACGGCGTATTTTCCTGAAGCGTATCGTATTGCTCGAACGCCGCGTTCGGTGGTTCGGCATATTTGCCCGCCGAGAAGCGAACGACCGTATCTGGATTGAGCGTGTACGTTCCGCCCAGCCGCGGCTGGAAGACGCCGTAGGTGGTCGTTCCCGAGACGTTGCGCATGTCTGCGGCGGTGTAACCCGCCGGACACGGATTGTTCGGCAGCAAGCCCGCGCCGATCGCCGACTTGTCGACGGGAACGCCGGCCGCGTTGATGCAGTTGTCGAGGTTCCACGCCTTAAACCAAAACGCGCGCGCGGGATCGTTCACGTGCGTATCTCCACCGACGAATTGGAACCGATCGTACCGCAACCCAAGGTTGAGCAGCAGCTTGTCGGTCGGACGGAATTCATCGGTGAGGGAAAGGGCTGTAAATTTCGGGGTGACCGCGTTATAGGTCGCCCAGAGCGAGTTTTCCGCAATGAGCCAGGTGCACGGGCCGGCGCTGCCGCCGGGAATGTTGCACGACGCTGCGAGCGCCGGGACCGTGCCTCTGGAGACGCCGCCCCACGTAGCGAAGTTGGCGCGATTGCCGTTGGCATCGCCGGCCGGATTGCAGGTGATGTTCGTACCGCTTGCATCGAAACAGTTTCCGCTGAGCGGATCGTTGGCGTTGACCATAACGATGCCTCTGGAGCGGGCTCCGCCGGTGTTAAACATTTGCGTGTTGTTGTCGCGCACCGACGACGCGGTTGTATAAGCGCCCTGCAGGCTCAGGAGGTTTTTCGCATTGAACTGCTTGCTCAAGGTGGCGCTCACGCCGCGCGTGTGCGAACTCAGTTCGTAGTCCGAGGCGCAGCACGCTAAGAAGTTCGAGGAAGCGCTGTTCGGACCGTTGTGGGTCCAGCTGCTGTAGTACGTGTAGCCGTAGATTCGGAAGAACGCATCGCTGCCGAAATTCTTCTGATACTGCAGCTTCACGATCTCCTGGCTGTTTCGGAGTACGTCGCGCAGATCGGGCGGAATCGTGCCGCCGAAGACGTGCGGTGGAGTTCCCGGGTAGGCGTAGTGGGTGACGCACGCGCTATTTAACACGTTCGTCGTGCTGCCGACGCCGCCGCACGTCCATTGATAACCGTCGGCGAACGCAGGCGCGTTTGCCGCACCGCCGAATGCGGCGAACCCGCCTTCGTCGTTGGTCGAATTGTAGAAGGGGTTGGTGAGGTTGCCGCTATCCCACAGCAGTTGGATATCGTCGCGGCCGCCGTCGTGGTGGTGGGGGATGCCGAAGTGTAGATTTGCAACGACGTCGCGGTCGGCAATGCCCGACTGAAACGTATATTGGTACGGCAGCAGCAGATAGCATCCGGTAGGCGCGAGTGCGGCCGGGCAGGTTCCGGTGCCCGCGGCCACCGGCGCGAGCGGGCCGGCAAGCTCGCTGCGTCCGGCGGCGTTATTCTGGTCTACGTAGCGGAAGTCTTGATCGTAACCGCCGATACCGGCGTAGTACGAAAAGAGACGATCCGGCTGCGAACCGCCGGCCTCAACCGAGGCCTTGTGGTAGAAGGAGGGCGCGCCGATGCCGAGATTCGCGGAACCGAAACCCGGATAGGTGCCGGCCTTGATGACCTGATTGATGTAGCCGGCCAGTCCCTGACCTTCGGAGTTTGCCGGCGAGGCGCCGGTGTAGACTTGAACCTCTTGCTGTCCGAGCGAGGACGCCGCACCCGACGGATAGTTGTCGAACGAGCGGTTTACCGGCACGCCGTCCAACTCGTATCCGACCTGGTCGTAGTCGCCGCCGCGAATGTGAACCGTCTGGAAGTAGCCGGTTTGATTGAGCGGGACAAACGCACCGGGCACGGAGGCAATCGCGGAATACGCGCTGTTGAGCCCGCCGCCGCCGCCCAATCCCGACATCTTATCTTGCGTAGCTGCATTGATCGAGTAGACGTCGGCCGTCGTTCCCGACCGAACGAGGCTGGCCGTTGAAAGCGATCGGACTCTGGCGATCGTCTTTAGCGACGATTGCATGCGAATGGCCACGGATTGCGTTGCATCGGCGAACACGCTGATGCCCGCCTCGCTCGTCGCGATAAATCCGTCTTTTTCAACCGACACGCTGTACGTGTCGGGAGAGAGGGAAATGAACCCGAAGTGACCCGATCCGTCGGTAACGGTTGCCGACGTTTGCGTTGGGCTTACCGCCGTTACCTTGGCGTTAGCGATGGGTGCGCCGTTATCTGCTTGCACGACCGTGCCGTTCATGCGACCGGTGGTCCCAGCCAGTGTCCATGTTCCCTGGCTGAGCATTCCGATGAGCAATGCGACGGCCACAATCGCGCGTTTGGCGCGGTATCGTGGCATGAACATCGTAGTCTCCTTTAGACGGCACGGGCTGCACTGTCGCGCCTCGTGCCTTAACGAGAGCGCCATTTCTGACGACGTGCAGATCTACATTTGAATAATATTGCTCGTCTTTTGCGACGTTAATGCCATGTCACAACGATCGACCTAAAAGCGTTACGGAAAGATCTGTGTTTGCTAAAAGTCGCGCTTGGGTCGAGGCGTTTAGGACACGTTGTAGATGGTTTCATCTCGACCCGATCCCGCCCAGGATCTCAGCGCACCGGTGAACATCGGATGCGGTGCGCTGTTACCGATACGCTCCACGCGATTTGCCGCGATTTTCGATTACACGCACGATGCGCTTCGCGGTCCGGAACGCGCCGATAACAAGATGTTTGCGTTTAATTGCATCGTCCTGACCACGAAAGAGCACTGGGAGTTTCACGGAGCCGCGGGTAGGGCCGACATCGACGCGCGCTCCATGATGGTTGGGTCGGCGGGCGACGGCTATAGTTGCAGACATTACCGCGGCTGCGAAGACGGCAACCTGGTCGTCGGCCTACGCGACGATGCGATCGATCCGGATTGCCGACGACTCTTCTTGACCCAGGTCGTACCCGCGCAAGCACTGCTGGTGAGACTCATCGGGAACCTGCCGCACTTGTTGGACGACGACAGTTTCGATTCGGCGGTGTTTACGCTCTTCGATGAGGCGTCCGCTATTTCGAGGCGCGACTCGAATATCGCCGCGCCGAAGCTGCGAATGCAGCGGGCGAAACGCTTCATCGAAATGCACGCCTTCGAGTCGATCGGACTTTCCGACGTGGCTCGCGAACTCGGGCTCTCGCCATTTACCGCGCTTCGCCAATTTCGATCCGCAACCGGAAAAACGCCGTACGGCTATCTTCTGGAGCTGCGGCTCGCGCGCGCCCGGGAGCTGCTCGAACGTACTGAGGATTCGATAGCTTCAATCGCGGAGAAAGTGGCCTTCAAAGATCTGGCGCACTTTTCACGATTCTTCAAGAAATGCACGGGCGAATCGCCGTCACTCTACCGGTCATCGCGACAAAACGGACGACGTCCTTCGACAGGCTCCGTTCTTCGACAGGCTCAGGATGACAATGGCTTGTCATGCTGAGCTTGTCGAAGCACGACGAATGACACGCGGTATTGCTTTGAGCGGTTTGGTCCTTCGATAAGCTCGTCCTTCGACAAGCTTGTCGAACCGTGCGTGTGGCAAAGGGGGATCAGAGAGCGCCTTCGGGGCCCATTGCTTCTAGGCGTTTTTTGAGATCGGCGAGGAAGCCGCTTGCGACGTAGCCGTCGACGACGCGGTGATCGAGCGAGAGGCAGACGTTCATGATCTGGCGGATCGCGATTGCATCGTCCTTGGTGACGACCGGTTTCTTTACGACCGTCTCCATCGTCACGATGCCGGCTTGGCCGCCGTTGATGATCGGCGCCGAAGCGTACGATCCATTCGCACCGTTGTTGTTGACCGTGAACGTGCCGCCTTGAAGATCGTCGGCCGAGAGTTTGTTCTTGCGCGCGCGGTCGACCAAGTCGCCGGAGGCGATCGCCAATCCCTTGATCGAGAGTGAATCGGCCTTCTTGATTACCGGTACGACCAGATTCGTCGGCAGACCGATCGCAATCCCGATATTCACGTCGCCGTGCACGTAGATCGACGCCGGAGCGGCATCGGCGGTCACGAACTTGGCGTTCATCAGCGGAAACGCTGCGAGCGACTCGACGACGGCGCGGATGAAGAAGGGCAGCAGCGTCAGCTTGTACCCCGTGTCGCGTTCGAAGCGATCCTTTTCGCGGGTGCGCCACTTCCAGACGTTGGTAACGTCGACTTCCACCATCGACCACGCGTGCGGCGCCGTGTGCTTGCTCTCGACCATGCGTTCGGCGATGATGCGCCGCGAACTATTGAGCGCGATCGTCGTGCCCGGAATCGGTTGACCGTAGCTGCTCGTACCGCCGGGTCCGGGAGCCGTCGCCGGCGCGTTCGGTTTCGCCGGAGCGCTCGGTGCCGGTGCCGTGCGCGCGGCCGCGAGCACGTCGTCGGCGGTAACGCGGCCCTTCGCACCCGAGCCGTTGAGCGCGCGAACGTCCACGTGATGTTCGCGCGCGAGTTTTCGCACTGCGGGCGAAGCGCCGCGCAAGGCATGTTCGGGCGTGCCTTGGGCGGCGGCCGAATGTCCGTTGGTCGAATGGCCGTTCGAAAGCGCGGGCGCCGGTTTGGCGGCGACCGCTTCGGCGGCGCTCGGCACCGGGGTTTGCGGAATGTTGAATCCCGGAACGGGTTCGGCGTTGGCGCTTTCGGCCATCGCATCGGGCGATGCAGCGGCAGCGGCCGCGCCCGTTGCCGCGCCGACTTCATCGAGAATCGCGATCGGGGTTCCGGTGGGCACGGTCGTGCCTTCGGCGACGAGCAGTTCGCGAATCGTTCCCGTCACGGGCGAGGGAACCTCGGAGTTCACTTTGTCGGTCGAAACTTCGAGAAACGCCTCGTACTTCTCGACGGTGTCGCCGGCCTTTTTCAACCAGCGTTCGACCGTGCCTTCGGTAACGGTCTCGCCGAGCTGCGGCATCGTAATCGTGGTAGCCATAATTAGAAACGCACCATCTCTCGCATCGCCTCGGCCATCTCGCCCGGCGAACTCATGTACTCTTCCTCGAGCGGAAGCGCGTAGCCCATCGCGGGAACGTCCGGCGCGCAGTGGCGGCGGATCGGCGCATCCAGATCGAAGAGCGCTTCTTCGGCGACCATCGCGGAGATTTCCGCGCCGATGCCGCCGAATTTGTTGTCTTCGTGTACGATTAAAAGTTTGCGCGTTTTGCGCACGCTTTCCAAGATCGTCTGCTTGTCCATCGGACGAATCGAACGCAGGTCGATCACCTCGACCGACATGCCCTCTTTCTCCAGTTGGTTGGCGGCGTCGAGCGCCCAGTGCACGTACAGTCCGTACGAAACCACGGTGAGTTTCTCGCCGGCCTTCTTGATGTCGGCCTTACCGATCGGAATCGTGTAATGCCCTTCGGGAACCTCGCCTTTGATCAGGCGATAGGTCTTCTTATGCTCGAGAAACAGAACCGGATCGGGATCGTCGATCGCGGCGTTGAGCAGCCCCTTGACGTCGGCCGGGAACGACGGCGCGACGATCTTCAAACCGGGTACGTGATAGAAGAGCGCTTCGATCGAAACGGAGTGTGAGAGCGCGCCGCGCACGCCGCCGCCGTACGGCGTGCGGATCACGAGCGGACAGGTGTACTCGCCGTTGCTGCGATAGCGCGTCTTCGCGGCCTCGCCAACGATCTGATTGAACGCCGGATAGATGAAATCGGCAAACTGAATCTCGGCGATCGGGCGCAGGCCTTCCATCGCCATGCCGACGGCGATGCCGACGATCGAAGCTTCGGCGATCGGCGTATCGATGACGCGCTCGGTGCCGAACTCTTGCACGAAATCCTTGGTGATGAGAAAGACGTTGCCGCGAGCGCCCACGTCTTCACCGAGAATGACGGTGCGATCGTCGGACTTCATGGCTTCGTACAGCGTCGCGCGCACGGCTTCGACGTTGTTCATTACTTGCGACGGCGAACTCACAGCCACGGTTCCCAGGCTCCTTCGAAGAGATTCGTATAGAGTTCCGAGGCGGCCGGATAGGGCTGCTCTTCGGCTTTGTCGGTGGCTTCGTTCGTTTCACGAAGCACGTCTTTTTTCATCGCATCGACATCGGCCGCGTTCATGACGCCGGCCGCGAGCAAAACGCCTTCAAAGAGCGGGACCGGATCGTTCTTGCGATGTTCGGCGACCTCGTCTTTGCTGCGATAGGTCATATCGTTGTCGTCGGTTGAGTGGGCGAGGAAGCGGTAGCAAACGCCCTCGACGAGCGAGGGGCCGCCGCCGTTGCGCGCACGATCCATCGCACGCTTGACGACGTCGTACGTGACGATCGGATCGAACCCGTCGAACTGTTCGCCCGGCATGCCGTAGCCTTCGGCGCGCTTGTAGATATCGGGCTGGCCCATCTGCTGGTCGAGCGGGGTCGAGATCGCCCATTGATTGTTTTCGACGAGCATTACGATCGGCAGCTTGTGAATCGAGGCGAAGTTCATCGATTCGTGCCACTCGCCTTCGCTGGTCGTGCCGTCGCCGCAGGTGACGAGCACCGCGCGTCCGGTCTCCTTGCGCAGTTTCATCGCGTACGCCGCTCCGACCGCGTGCGGGATGTGGGCCGCGAGGATCGATGAGAACGACATCATGCCGGCTTTTTTGCTCGAATAGTGGTTGGGGAATTGGCGACCGCCGTTGTGGTCGGCTTGACGCGCAAAGAGCGAGAGGAGCACTTCGTAGGCCGAGAAGCCGATGCCGACGGCAAGTCCCAAATCGCGATAGTACGGCGCGAGGATATCCTTGCCGCGCTCGAACGCCATCGCCGCGCCGGCCTGCAGGGCTTCGTGCCCCTCGCTGCCGAGCGCGAACGGAATCTTGCCTTGCCGGTTGAGCTGAAAGCCGCGATTGTCGAGTTGGCGCTGGAGCAGCATGTTGCGGAAGATCGCTTTGAGCTGTTCGTCGGACAGCCCGCGCCGCTCGAGTGTCTTGCGCACTTGAGTATCGGTTTTTGCCATATGTTCGAGATGATCCTCAGAAGGTAAGTACGGACGGACCCGTTCGGCTTACGTTATTGCCACGGTTCCCAGGGGCCGGCGTGGAGATTCGTGTAGAGGTCGCCGGGCTCGGGGTAGGGCATCGCTTCGGCCTTGTCCGTGGCTTCGTTCGCCTCGGCCAGGACGGATGACTTCAAGGCGGCCACCTTCTCGGCGGTCAGGACGCCGCGATCGATCAAAAACCGCTCGAATTTGGGTACCGGATCGTCCTTGCGCCGCGCCTCCACCTCTTCGCGGCTGCGGTAGGTGCGATCGTCGTCGTCGGTCGTGTGCGAGAGAAAGCGGTAGCACTTAGCCTCGACCAGGGTGGGGCCGCCGCCCGAACGGGCGCGGTCCATCGCCTCTTTGACGGCCGCGTAGCACGCGATCGGATCGAACCCGTCGACCACCGCGCCCGGCATGCCGTAGCCCGCCGCTTTCTTATAGATATCGGTTTGGCCGCTCTGGCGCGAGATCGGGGTCGAGATCGCCCACTCGTTGTTCTCACAGAGGAACACGATCGGCAGCTTGTGCACGGCGGCGAAATTTAGCGATTCGTGCCACTCGCCCTCGCTCGTCGCCCCGTCGCCGAAGGTGGTGAGTACGGCACGACCGGCCTCTTTGCGGAGCTTGATCGCGTACGCCGCGCCGACGGCGTGGCACACCTGCGCGGCGATGATCGAACTGATCGAGAACAGGTTGAGCTTGCGGCTGGCGTAGTGGTGGGGAAACTGGCGGCCGCCCGAAAGGTCGGCGGCCCGCGCGAAGAGCGAGAGTAGCACCTCGTACGGCGTTAGCCCGATGCCGATATCGAGGCCGAGATCGCGGTAGTAGGGAGCGAGGATATCTTTGCCGCGCTCGAAGGCGAGCGCCGCGCCCGCTTGCACAGCTTCGTGGCCTTCGCTTGCCGACGCAAACGGAATCTTGCCCTGCCGATTGAGCTGAAATCCGCGATTCTCGAGCGTTCGCTGCATCGTCATGATGCGCAGCATCTCGATGAGTTGTAGATCGGTAAGCCCGTGTCGCTCGAAGGACAGCGTCGCTTTTGTGTTGGCGGCCACAATCCGGCTACTCGCCCGAATCTGTGTGGAAATCCTGCGCCTCGAAGCAGTAACCGCGAGGCGGCGCGGCAAAAAAAACGGTATGAGGAAGGGTGTATGGATGCTGGTCCTCGCCATGCTGGCCTGCGGCGCGCTTCACGCGAACGCGCGAGCGTCGGTCTTCTGCGCCGCCGACGTCGATTTTCTAACGCCGTGGAATTACGGTACCGACGGACCGGCGAACGCGTTAGACGAGAACCTGCACTACCTCTACACGCTCGCATCGGACTCGGCACAACGCGTGAGCGGTCACCTCATCGTCGTTAGCGACACCAAAGCCTATACCGTCGCTTTTAGCGATATCCGATTCGTGCCGTCGGAGACCGACCCGATGCATTTTCAAGCCGACAGCGCGATGATCTCGTTGCCTCGCGCCGATCGCATCCGCTACGCGTGGGTCGACGACGTGGTGGACGCTTCGGGCAAAGCGCAATCCTGCCCGACGTTTCCCTACAAGGTTCCGACGTTGGGTGACGACGAGCGGCGTACGTTGACCGCGTCGCCGGCGCCGCTAAAGCGCGGCGAGCACCGCACGTTTGCGAGTACGGCCGCCGATTTTAAGCTGGATCTGCCGGCGCTGGATTGCAAGGTGCCCTACCGCGACGCCAGTATGGCCGGGCAGATCGCGCACGAATCGAGTTTCTACGATATGAAGGCCGGACGCCACGCAAAGGCCGAGTTTCGAATCTCGATCGATAGCGACGGACGAGCCGCGGCGGTGGACCTCTTGCAACCCAGCGGCAGTACCTCGTTCGACGCATACGCGCGCCAACAGCTCGCGGCGGTGCCATACAACCCCAGCATCTTTCGCTGCATTCCGGTCGTTTCGGAGCTGCGATATCGCATGGAGTACACGATTTAAGCAGCGGCCAGGTCCCCGCCGCGCGCGCGGCAAACCCGATTTGCATGATCGCCTCGCTCGAGATACCGCACGACGAACTCGTCCGCGTACGTCGCCACTTTCACATGCATCCCGAACTCTCGATGGTCGAGTTTGAAACGGGCGCGTACATCGAACGCGAGTTGCGCGCGCTCGATTTGGACGATCTGCGTACCGGGGTCGGGAAGACGGGCATCCTCGGCACGCTCAAAGGGGGCCGGCCCGGGCCGGTGACGCTGCTGCGTGCCGACATCGATGCGCTGCCCGTGAGCGAAGTTGCCGACGTCGAATATAAGTCGACCAAAAACGGCGTGATGCACGCGTGCGGACACGACGCACACATCGCGATTTTACTTTGCGCCGCCAAGGAACTCGCGCGCCGCCGCGACGAGATCTCCGGCACGCTCGTATTCTGTTTTCAACCCGGCGAAGAAGGTTACGCCGGCAACAAACTCATGATCGAAGACGGCGCGCTCGAGAATCCGCACGTGGACCGGGTCTTCGCATTGCACGTCTTTAGCGGGTTGGAAGTTGGGAAGATCGGCGTGCGCGACGGTGCGTTCTTTGCTTCCTCCGACGAGTTCCATCTGACGCTGCGCGGCAAGGGCGGCCACGGGGCGATGCCCGAACGCGCGATCGACCCGATCGTGGCGGGAGCGCAGTTCGTCACGATGCTGCAGACCGTCGTGAGCCGCGAGATCGCGCCGAAGGATCCCGCGGTCTTTACCGTCGGCAAGTTCTCAAGCGGTTCGACGTTCAACGTGATTCCCACCGAAGCGGAGATGGAAGGCACGGTTCGCTCGTTCGATAAAGACGTGCGCGCGTCCATGCCCGAGCGCATGGAGCGCATCCTCAAAGGGCTCTCGATCGCGATGCGCGTCGAATACGAGATGCGCTATCGCATGGGATATCCGCCGACGGTCAACGATCCGGCGATGAACGACATCGTGCGCGCAGTCGGCCGCGAGGAACTCGGCGAGGCGAACGTCGTCGATCCGCACGATATCGTGATGTGGGCTGAGGACATGTCCTACATGATGGAAGAGCGCCCCGGTGCCTATTTCGTCGTCGGCGCGCGCGGCACCGAACTCGGCACCCAGCCGCAACACAGCGCCCGCTACGATATCGACGAGGGCGCCCTCGACGTCGGCTTCAGAATGATGGTAGCCCTAGGATTGCACTCTCTCTAAGACGGAGCGTTCTTGTCATGGTGAGCTTGTCGAACCACGTCCTTCGACAGGCTCGTCCTTCGACAGGCTCAGGATGACAAAGAAGAAGCGTTCTTGTCATGGTGAGCTTGTCGAACCACGTCCTTCGACAGGCTCCGTCCTTCGACAAGCTCAGGATGACAAGGGGTGTTCTTTGTCATGGTGAGCTTGTGGAAGTGGGGGTTGTCTTATGGGCGTTTGTTGATGTCGTCGCGGATGGATTGGGCGGTTTTTTTTACGAAGCCTTTGAGTTCGGTTAGGGCGTCTTCGGCTTGGGCTTGGGTTTGATTGAGCGCGTCGTGCACTTGCGGTGAGAGCTGTTCGCGCTGCTTCTCAACGGTTTCGTTGAGTTGTTTGCCGAGGTCTTGGGCTTTGCGCTTCGCGCGTTCTATGAAGTCGTTGTTCATCGTTCGTCCACCGTTAGTACCCACCGGATAGCGCGCGCGTGTTGATCGAGTTCTTGGAGCGTGCGTCGCAGCCAGCCGGCAGTCGTGTCGTCTGCACCCACACTACCGGGGGCGGCCTCCAACTGTTTCGTAAACGCCAATGCGGCCTCAAGTTGCGCCTCGATCTGCGGCCAGCGCGTGCGTAAGGTCGCTTCGGAGGCGTCGGGGAGGCGATCGATCGTCGGCGGTGCGGCGAGCGCCGGATGGCGAGTGGCGAACTCGAGGCGCGCGAGCGAGTAATCGGCACTCGTGCCGATGAATGAGGCCAGCAACGCGACCAGTCGTACTTCCATTCGTACGGGAGCGCTTTCCGGGCCCGGCGAATGCGTGCCTCTTCGTCGCCTCTAGATAGGGAGATCGAGCTTGCATTCGGTCGGAGACACGCGCCGTTACGTGATCGTTGGGAACGGCTTTGCCGGAACGACCTGCGCCGAAGCGCTGCGCAAGCACGACCCCTCGTGCTCGATCACGATGTTCGCCGACGAGCCCTACACGCTCTACAATCGCATCGCGCTACCGCCGCTGCTGCGCAAGCAAGTCACCGAAGCGAAAGTGATCATCCGCGATCAGGCTTGGCACGACAAGCATCAGATCGCGCTGCTTCTGCGAACGCACGTCGATCGCGTCATTCCGGAGGAACGCGTGGTCATCGCCGACGGTAAATCGTATCCCTACGATGCGCTGCTCGTTGCGACGGGCGGACGCCCGAACCCGCACCCGGCGCCGGGCTCCGACGCGGCGAACGTGTACAACTACCAGTATCTCGACGATACCAAAGCGATTTCGGAGCAGCTCGAACACACCAAGACCGCCGTTGCGATCGGCGGATCGTTCATCGCGTACGAACTGGCCGAGGCGTTCGTGTCGCGCAAAGTCGAAACGCACTGGGTCCTGCGCGGCCCGCGCTTTCTGCACCGCATGCTCGACGAGGTCGCCGGCGGCCTCGTAGACAAAGCGGCGCGGGCCGACGGCGTTCACTTTCACTACGAAGACGAGGTCGTCGATTTCGTGCGCAGCAACGGCGTCGCCACGAAGCTGCGTCTCAAGAGCGGCGCGGAGATCGAAGCGCAGTGCTACGGCATCGGCTTCGGGCTCACGATGAACACCGAACTGCTCGACGGCTCCGGCGTGCAAACCAGTAAGAACGGCATTCTGTGCAACGATCGCCTCGAGACGAATATCGGCGGGATTTTCGCCGCCGGCGACATTGCAGATTTTTACGATCCGACGCTCGAGATGCGCTACCGCATGGGGACCTGGAATAACGCCGGCGCGCACGGCAAAGTGGTCGCCATCAACATGGTCGGCGGCGACGAGCGGTACCACGACGTGCCCGAGTACTCGAGCATGCTCTTCAAAGGGCAAACGATCACGCAGTTCGGCCTCTCGCCTGAGTATCGGCCGGATATCGAGACCGTCTGCTCGACCGACGCCGAGAAGGGCTGGTACCGCGCCCTCTACTTCTGGGACGATCGCCTCGTCGGCGGCCTCTTCATGGGCAAAGGCAATCGCAGCGGCAAGCGCAAGTACGTGGACACGATCAAGGGCAAACAGCGCTATCCCAAACCCCAATGGCGCGAGATGCTGGATTGGACCCACGACTGAGCCGAACGGCCCGAGGTGCCGCCTTTCGGATAGCGTAATTTAGCGCATCGGAGGTGTGCTTGTCCGACGTTCTTACGCCGACTCGCCCGTTGCCCACCGGGACGGTAACGTTCTTCTTTAGCGACATCGAGGGCAGCACCCAGCGTTGGGAACTGCATCGCGAAGCCATGCGCGACGCGCTCTCGTGGCACGACGCAATCGTGCAGGCCGCGATCGAACGCCATGCGGGCCAAGTCTTTAAAACGGTCGGCGACGCGTTTTGCGCCGTCTTCTCGCGCGCACCCGATGCGGTAGCCGCCGCACTCGATGCCGAGCGCAGCTTGGCCGCGCGCGACTTCAGCAACATCGACGGGCTGCGGGTACGCGTGGCGCTGCATACCGGCCATTCCGAAGAACGTAACGGCGATTACTTCGGGCCGGCGGTCAATCGCGTCGCGCGCCTGCTCTCGATCGGTCACGGCGGCCAGGTGCTGGTTTCCGGCGTCACCACCGAACTCGCGCAGGACGAAATGCCGGCGCAGAGTTCGCTGCGCGATCTGGGCCTCCAGCGGCTGCGCGATCTCACCTACCCCGAGCAAGTTTATCAGCTTTGCGCGCCCGACTTGCCGGTTGAATTTCCACCGCTGCGCTCGCTCGATGAATTGCCGAACAATCTGCCGCTTCAAGTAACGAGCTTCGTCGGCCGCGAGCCCGAGATCGCCGCACTCAAGGAACGCCTTGCAAAGGCGCGGCTGCTCACGCTCGTGGGTGCGGGCGGAATCGGGAAGACGCGGCTCTCTTTGCAAGTCGGCGCCGACGTGCTCGACGACTACGAAGACGGCGTGTGGTTCGTCGAACTCGCGCCGATTCGCGACGCGCAATCGCTTCCCGACGCCGTCGCCTCGGTCTTTAACGTCAACGCCGGCGAGGGGCGCTCGGCCACCGAGGCGTCCGTGAACTACCTCAAGCGCAAGAAGGCGCTCGTGATCTTCGATAACTGCGAGCATTTGGTGGAGGCGGCGGCTCGCATGATCGACGCGATCATTCGGGGATGCCCGCACGTCAGAGTTATTGCGAGTTCGCGCCAAGGATTGGATATTGCGGGCGAAACCGTGCACCGCGTGGCGTCGCTCACACTTCCCGAAGCCGGCCAGCGCTTGACGACCGAAGCCGCACTCGAATACGGCTCGATCGCCTTGTTCGTCGATCGGGCGCAAGCGGCGAGCGAATCGTTCTCGCTCACCGACGAGAACGTGGAGCACGTGGTCCGGATCGCGCGTCGGCTCGATGGAATCGCGCTGGCGCTCGAGTTGGCCGCCTCGCGGGTGAAAGTAATGAACGTCGCGAGCCTCGCGGATCGGCTCAACGAGCGATTTCGGATTCTCACCGGCGGAAGCCGCACGGCGCTGCCGCGCCAACAGACGATGCGCGCGCTCATCGACTGGAGTTACGATCTCCTTTCGGAGAAAGAGCGGGCGCTCTTCGAACGCCTTGCAGTTTTTGCGGGCGGATGGACGCTGGAAGCGGCGACGGCGGTTTGCAGCGACGATCTGGTTGAGGACTGGGAGGTTCTCGACGTGCTTTCGGCACTGGTCGACAAGTCGCTTGCCGTCGTCGATTTGAGCGGACGCGACGAACGCTATCGGCTGCTCGAATCGACCCGGCAATACGCGCTCGAAAAGATCGAATCGTCCGGCGAATTCGACCGTTTTGCGTTTCGGCACGCGTCATTCGTCGCGCAGATGGCGACCGCAGCCGACGCGGGCTCGGCGAAGCGTCCCATTCAGACGTTTCTGACCACGATCGAACCCGAGGTCGACAATATTCGCGCGGCGCTCGCGTGGACGATCGTGGAGCGTCACGATATCGCGCTCGGCTGCACGATCGTCGGCTCGCTCGGGAATTTTTGGCGCGATCTCTCGGCCGGTGAAGGGGAACGCTGGATCAGAATCGCCACCCAGAGCGCCCAGACCGACGTGCCGCTCGAGGTTCAAGCGCGGCTCTTTCGGGCCTTCGGAGAAGTCGATACCACCGCCGATCCCCGGGTCTTCGAATCGGCTTCTCGCGCGCGGGAACTGTACGATGGCCTCGGCCGGCGCGGCGAATCGGCGCTCGCAACGCGGCTGATGGGATTCTATTTGATTCGTCAAGACGAGAACGCGGCGGCGCTTCCGTATTTACAAGACGCGTTGGCCGTTTTTCGCGAGGTCGGCGACGAGCGCTGGACGGGGCGCACGCTCTCGGACATCGCAACCGCGCTATGGCTGACCGGCGAGGTCGCGCAGGCGCGCGAAATGTACGCGCAAGCGCTCTCGGCGGCGCGCAGTTTCGGCGACGATCGCGAACTGCGTCGAGCGGCGATGAATATGGCCGAAAGCGAGTTTGCCAGCGGCGATGCAGAGGGAGCGTTGAAGCGGGCGTTCGAGGCCGGGACGATCGGAAACGAAAAGTCCCACTTGGTTGCAGGCTTGATCACGAATATTGCGGCGTACGAATTGTTTCTCGGCAAAACCGACGACGCCCGGGTCCACGCCCGCGCATCCTTGCGCATGGCCCGCGATATGCAAATAATGGCCCAAACCTTCATCTGCCTGCAGCACCTCGCCGGCGTCGCGGCTCGCGACGGAGACTACAAGCGAAGTGCGCGTTTACTCGGACGGGTCGGCGCCTTTTACGTTTCGATCAACGCGAAACGCGAGCTTACCGAACAGATTACGTACGATCAAACGCTGGCGCTGCTGCGCGAGCACGTGCCGGAAGACGAGTTGACGATGCTGATGGCCGACGGCGCCACGATGACCGAAGATCAAGCGATCGAAGAAGGTTTAGCGATCTAATGCCGATCGAGCTTTTCAACACGATCGCGACCATGGGAACGTTCGTGGTGATCGCCGCGAGCGCCGTGGCCGCCTTGATCCAACTGCGGCACATGAGCGCCGGTAATCAACTCGATGCGATTCTCTCGCTCGAGCGCGATTTCCGCAGCGAGCCGA